>JBILGP010000037.1:0-8750 GCA_044350985.1 Polaromonas sp.
TGTTGAGCCGGCGCATCGAAGGGCAGCACGCGGCCGTCGGGCATGAAGCGCAGGGCCAGCACATGGCCGTTGGGGTCGTCGGGCTCGATGTCGTAGATCACCGCGGTGCTGCCGTCCGAGAGCTGGCCGCGTGACCAGTCCCAGTGGCCAAAGCCGCACTCGATCGGCTCGTCGCCTTCGTTGGAGTCGAGATAGGCATGCCCCTTCCAGCTCATCTGGGGCTGTGTCAGGTTGACCTCGACGCGTGCCTGCGGTGCGATGGGGCCCCAGCGGTGGCGCGCGCTGGCCTCCAGAGGGGTGCTGAAGTCAAACAACCGGGTCGGCTCCAGGGTCACCCTTCCACGCACGCGCTGCGGGATGGGCATGCCCACTTCGTCAATGTCCAGGATCAGGCGCTGGCCATCCCAGCGCAGTTGGCTCGGGCCGATGACAAAGTGCTCGGCATCGCGCTGGCAGTGGCGTGCGCCGCGCTCGGTCATGCACCAGCGGCCCGCTCCCGGGCTGTAGAGGGCGACGTTGAGGGCGCAGTGGTTCATCGGATCGGCCGCACCGCCGCGCCGGGCCCAGGCGTAGTAGGGGGAGAACACGCTGCCAATGAAGGCGATCAGGGTCAGGCCGTGCCGGCCGTCGTCGCTCAGGGCGTCGATATACCACCAGAGGTAGCCGCCCGAGGCGACCGCCTGGTCAAAGCGGGGCTGGCCATCAGGGCCGCGGCCGCCTGACGGCCCGACAGCGCCGCCATCGGCACGCCCGGGCCCGGGTGCACGCTGCCCCCCGCCAGGTACAGGCCCGGGATTGGGCTGCGCGCCCCCGGTCGGGCAAAGGCCGACATCCAGCCGTGCGTCGCCTGCCCGTAGAGGGCCCCGCCCGTGGCCGGAAACAGGTGGGCGAAGTCCTGCGGCGTCGTGCGCAGCACTTGGTGGGCTTGCGCCTGGATCTGCAGTCCGCATTGGCGCATCAGTTGGAAGCTGGTGGTCTGGCATTGTTCGATGGCCTCCTCGGTCACTGGGCTGTGGGCCTGATCGCCGTTGGCCGGCGCATTGACCAGGCACAGCAGCCGTTCTGGGCCCGCCGGATGCGCCTGGCCGCCGCCGCGATCCTGAGCGCAGACGTAGACCGTTGGGCGGCTGGGCAGTCGGCCGCCGTCAAAGATCTCGCGAAACTCGCTGGCGTAGTCGGCCTGGAAGAAAACATTGTGCCGATCCAGCGCCAAGCCCTGGGTGGGGGCATGGATGGACCAGGTCAGCGCCGACAGCGAGCGCTGCGGTGCCTTGGCCGGCACGGCCGTGCGCAGCGCCTGGCCGAGCAGGCCGGCGCGCAAGGCGGCGGCGTCGCCATTGAACACCACGCTGTCGGCGTGCAGGCGCTGGCCATCGGCCAGGCGAACGGCCTGCACCCGACCGCTTTGCACCTCAATGTTTTCACAGCGCACCCCATAGTGAAAGCGTGCGCCGCGGGCCTGGGCCAGGTCGGCCAGCTTGCGTGCCAGTGCATGCATGCCGCCTTGCACCGACCACACCCCGTCGAGTTCGACCTGGGCAATGAGCATCAGGGTGGCCGGTGCTTGCCAGGGCGACGATCCGCAGTAGGTGGCGTAGCGGGCAAAGAGCTGACGCAGCCGTGGATCTTGAAAATGGTTCCCCAGGCTGTCCCAGAGGCTGCGCATCGGACCGATGCGTGCCAGCGTGGCCAGGCCCCGCGCGCCCAACTGGCCGCTCAGGCCCAGAGCGCTGGGCGCGGCTGCCCGGATGTAGGGGCCTTCGAGCGCCTGATAGACCTCACGCGCGGTGGCGCAAAAGGCCGCAAACCGCCGCGCTTCCTGCGTACCCGCAAAGTCTGCCACCGCCGCCAGCGAGCGCTGAGGATCGGCATACAGATCCAGCGAGCTGCCATCGCTCCAGAAGTGGCGTGCCAGGATGGGCAGCTCGCTCAAGCCCAGTTCGGCCTCGAGCGTGGTGCCCGCAGAGGCAAAGATCTCATCGAACACCCAGCGCATGGTAAAGACCGTGGGGCCGCTGTCGATCGGTGCGCCATCGACCAGGGGCTGGCGGATCTTGCCGCCAGGGGCGTCAGCGGCTTCGATCACCGTCACATCCAGGCCCTGTCGGGCCAGCTCGAGCGCACTGACCAAGCCGGCCATGCCGGCGCCCACCACAACCACCTGGTGCTCAGCCATGGGCCGCAGCCGGCTCGCTCGCCTCAGGTCTGGGCCAGTGCCCCTGGTGTTGCAGCACCCGCATGCGCACGAACATGGACTCGGAAAAATACCCCTTGGTGTAGGCCGATTCGACCGCCTTGCGGTGGGCCCCGTTCATTGAATAGCCCAGCATCGAGGCGGTGTCGAGCCAGACGCTGAACGTGCACTGGCGCAGCAGCGGCGCCTCACCCAGGCCCATGGCCAGCAGGCAGCCCGGGCTGGCCACCAGGTCGGCTTGCGTTGCCGGGGCCTGCTTCCAAAACGACATCGCCTTGGCCGGCCGGATGCTCGCGCGGGTCAGGGCTGCGAGCAATTGGGGCTGGGGCTCGGATTGCACCAACTCGGGCAGCGGCGAGGGCAGGGGGCTGCGCGCCCAGCCTTGGCCGTCCCAGGAGCCGCGCGCCGACTCGACCGACAGCAGGCCGCTCCAAAAGTTCTGTGCACGGTCGCGAAAAGCCGCTACGATCGGGCCGTTGAGAAAAGCCAGGGCGTTTTCGGCCTGATCGAACAAGGCGACGATCCCCTGGTGCGAGCTGCTCGGTCTGAGGGTAAAGCCTCCCTGGCTGCCGCTGCCCATGACTTTACCGAAGAGCAGGCCCGGTGTGCCTTTGAGGCCGGAGCCGCCTTGCATCAGACGCAACCAGCCCCAGCGGCGGTGCGCATCGAGATAGTTGATCAGAACCACCACCACCACGCCGCTCAGTCCGGGGCTGGCGGCGTCAGGTTCGGGGTTCATGGTTGGATTTAAAAAAAAGAGCCGGGGCGTTGAAGCGCCCCGGCCAGAAGAGCAAGCCTAACGCTTGGCCGCAGGAGCGGCGGCGGAGGCTTGCAGGGCAGCTTTTGCGGCTTTCACCGGCTCGGTCAGGGTGGTGTCGCGTCCAAGTTCAGGGTGATCTTTGAGCATGCCGGTGCCGTACAGCGGTTTGTAGGCGCCTTGGTGGCAGGTGGCGCAATTGAGCTTGGCCACGTCGCCCAGTTCGCCCTTGCGGTGCGCCGGGAAGACATCGGTCAGTGGCTCCAGGTAGCTCAGGTTCAGATCGCGCGCCATGCGGATGCCGTGCCAGGCCGTCACGCGCTGGGGTGGCCCGCCTTCCCATGTGGCGACGTTGCGGGTGTTGTGGCAATAGGTGCAGTTGACCCCCAACGAGGACGACATGTGCATCATCAGCCCGTAGGTCCACTCGGCCTGCTTGATCGACTGCCGGTTGCCCGTGGGCAGCGCGGTGTTGCCGTTGACACGAATTTCTTCCTTGCCCAGCAAGAAGGGCGTGAAGGGGTCGTTGGGCAGAGAGCTCAAACCGACGGTCTTGGCTGGCGTGTTCTGACCGGCGGTATCGCCGATGAAGTTGGCCCCCTTGGGCGCGTTATCGGCGGTGAACCAGATCTCCTTGGGCACGGGGTTGCCGCGGTGGCAGGTAAAGCAGGTCACACCGGTTTGCCCGACGTGGTTCTTCCAGTCGGTGTTGATGTGCTGCGTCATCTCGACCATCTTGCGTGCCACCACCTTGGTGTACTTGCTGTCGTCGGCGAAATTGGCCGGGTTGTGGCAGTAGGCGCAGCCCTGCTCAGGCGCGATCCAAGTGGTCATATTGGCCATCAGTCGGGTGAATTGCCCTACGCTGAGGTCACCGAGCACCTTGACGTTTTGGTAAACCTGACCTGCCTTGGGGCCATCGGCCGACGCTTGCGGCGCTGCCTCGGGCACCTCGTTGCTGGCCGCTTGCTGCTCGACCGTGCGGGGGTTGTAGACCTGCACCATGCCCGTGCCGGCATAGCCGTGTTGCACGCTGGTGACCGGCGGCCTTTCGCAGGCTGCCAGCAGTGCGAGGCTGGCCAGGCCCAGCAGACGGGCTGCGGGCACAAGGAATGAGGGCTTCATGCTCATGGCTTGACTCCAGAAGGTGCAGCTTGCAAGGCCGGGTCGCTCACAGCGGGGAAAACATCGGGGTAGGGCGGTGCGACGCCGTGTTTGACGGCCCACAGGTACCAGTTGTCCACCACGGTGCCGGTCAGCAAGATGCCGATGCCGCCCGTCAGTGTGGTGAGGACTGCGAACCACCAGGCCCAACGGTGGATCGACTCCATCGTGGCGTTAAAGCCCATGGTCCAGCGCCAAAACAGGGCGGCTCGCTCGCTGGCCGTGCCGCGGTCGACGATCTGCTCAATCTCGCGCTCGCCGCCGTAGCGGCCGACCGCCAAGATGGTGGCGCCGTGCATCGCAAACAGCAGCACCGATCCGTAGAGGAAGGCGATCGACAGGGCGTGGAAGGGGTTGTAGAACAGGTTGCCGTAGCGCAGCGAGAACGCGGCCGTCCAGTCCAGGTGCGGGAAGATGCCGTAGGGCACGGCCTCGCCCCAGCTGCCCATCAAGACAGGCCGAAACAGGCCCAGCACCAGAAACAACCAGATCGCCGACATGAACGCATAGGGAATGTGCATGCCCAAACCGAGCTCGCGGGCGCGTCGCCAGGTGCGCGCAAACCACAGCATCACCGAGATCAGCAGGAACAGGCTTGACAGCAGGTACCAGCCGCCCTGATTCATAGGGGGCAAGGACAGGCCGTACTGGGGTGGGGGCGGCTCGAGCGCGAGCCAAAACAGCTGCCGAATGAACTGGATCGGGTCCCAGTTGACCTGCGCCAGCATGTTAAAGCCAATGATGTTGATGGCCAGCGTGCCGAAGATGAGCGAGGCCAGCCCCAGGCCACCCAGGTAGATGGGCCCGAGCTGGGCATTGCCCAGCTTGCCCAGCCAGTAGTTGAGCAGCGGCTCTCCGGTGCGCGGGCTGTTGCCGTGTCCGAGTTCGACGCCATGCGAGACAGGGCCGACTGCGTTGACGGTGGTAAAGAGGTTTTGATATTGCGCCATGGTCAACTCTCCTTGCTCACGCGATGGGCCACTGCGACCAGATCGGCAGGTTCAGCCACCAGCCCCACCACTCCGGCCAGCCACGGGTCCAGAAGGGGCCGCTGAGCACAATGCACAGGGCGCTGAACAGGCCCGAGGCCAGGGCCAGAAACAGGCCCACGCGGTGGATGCCCAGCGTGCCGACCGAGTAGCCGATGATGTCGCGGAAAAACGTGTCTTCGTGCTCGGGCGTCTTGACCTCCTGGCCTCGCCCCGGATTGGTCGAGGACAGCACCAGACCGCCGTGCAGCGACAGCGCGAAGGTGGTGGTAAAGAAGAAACTCACGGCGATCATGTGCGCCGGGTTGTAGTGAAAGTGCAGGTACTGGTAGCCCACGTTGGAGACCCAGTCCAGGTGACTGAAGATGCCGTAGGGAAAGCCGTGGCCCCAGGCGCCCATGAGCACCGGGCGGATCACCACCAGGGTGAAGTAGGCAAAGATCGCCACGCTAAAAGCCACAGGCACGTGGTAGCCCATGCCCAATTTGCGGCAAATTTCCACTTCGCGCAAAGCCCAGGAGCCGAAGGCGCCCAGCGCACAGACGGTGATGAGCTGCCACAGCCCGCCTTCGGCCAGCGGCGCAAAGCGCAGGCCATACGACAGGTCGGGCGGCGCGATGCTGATCTGCCAGAGGTTCCAGGTCGGCCCCATGGCTGCGCCCCACAAAATCAGGGCGGTGCCCAGCAGGGCAAAAAACGCGGCGGTCACGCCGAAGAAGCCGACGTAAAACGGGCCGAGCCAGAAGTCGAACAGGTCGCCGCCGAGCAAAGTCCCGCCGCGGACTCGGTATTTCTTTTCAAAGCTGAGCATGGCCATGATCGGCTCTCCTGTCGCTTGAGAGATGAAGTTTTAGGGATGCTCGGCGCAGGAGCCCAAAGGCCCCCGCGCCGATTCCTGGGTCAGGACTTGGCCGCAGGCGTCGCTGCAGGCAGCGGCGCGTTCTGCGCTGCGACGGGGGCCTTTTTGGCACCGTCGAGCCAGTTGAACTTGTTGGTGCTCAGCAAGATGAGGTGAATCATCGCTGCCAGCCCGAACAGGAACACGCCTTGGACCACCATAGCGCGCAGGGGGTCGTAAAGTCGCCAAACTCTCCACATGGTTTTTCTCCTAGATGATGTGAGACATGAATGTGTAAACAGCAGCATGGACGCCCGAGAAGATGCTGCTCTTTTGCTCTGCGCCCGGCAGCCAGCTTTGCCAATGCACACCGATCAGTTGACCGATCAGGGCAAGGGTCAGCAGCAGCACGAAGCAGGGCACGAAGATCAGCGCAAGCATGAGCCTGTCATCCCGGCTCGCGGACTTATTGCTCGAATAAGACGCGTCGTTCATGGTGTTCTCCATTCAATGGCCGTTGAGCCGTTTTAGAACCAGGGGCGCCACGCCCACACCAAGGCATGGGCGATCACGGCAACTGCCGTGAATCCGACCAGACCCTGCATGTAGTAGGTGTGGAACTCCTGAGCCTCTTCGTCGGTCAGTCCGGAAATGGACGTGCGATTCGACATACGAATGCTCCTTTTCAATCAAGGCCGCAAGGCCTGTCGCTGCGCGCAGCCCGCGCAGCCTGGGCGTCCGCAGCACCGTGCTGCGGCATGGGGAAGACGCCGCAGCCAAAGGCGGTCGTCAGGAACATCGTGTCTGCTGCTCATGCGGGCTCTCCCAGTCCGAGCGAGCGGCCGGCACTGCGCACATGCGCTTCGGTCACTTCGGGCAAATCGAGGTCGCGGGCCACCCGCTCGGCCTGATCGCGCAGCCGCTTGGCTGCCGAAATTTGCACCAGCACGGGCTGTCGGCCCACCAGGTCGGCCAGTGCGCTCTGGGCTTGCTGCTGCCATGGCTTTTGCGCCCGGTCGCGCGCCAGTGTGGGCTCGACCTTGTCCATGTCGCTGCCCAGAGGCAGGATATGAAAGAGGGCGTCAAACAGCGCGTTGCAGACCTCCTGGATGAGGTAGGTGGCTCCGCTGTAGCCCATGAACGGCGTGCCGGTGTGGCGCCGGATGATGGCGCCGGGAAACGAAGCCGGGATGAAGGCCGCGCGCATGGGGCTGCTTGAGCTGGCCTCGCTCATGTACATGCGTTCGTTGTAGCTGCCAAACAGGATCAGCGGCATTTGCTGGTGCACCAGCTCGCGCACCTGGGCGTTGTCCGTTTTGGCCCCTGGCATCCGCGCCACTGCGAACTTGCAGGGCAGGCCCATCTCGGTCTCCAGGAAGTTCTTCAAGCCGCGCACATAGGTGTCGGTGGCGACCACGGCAAAGCTGGCTGTGGCAAAAAAGTCCTGCGTGACCGAGCGCCACAGGTCCCACACCGGCTTGATGGTGGTGTGGCGTTCGCGTTCGATGAAGGGCTCGGGATCGAGTTCGAGCAACTGGCCGAGCGTGCGCAGGAACTTGGTGGTGCTGTGCAGACCGATCGGGGCCTGCAGATAGGGCCGATCGAGCGCCTCGCACAGCAGGCGGCCGAATTCGCGGTACATGCAGATGTTGACGTCGGCCTCGACCAGGCGCGAAACGTCGGCCAGATGGCTGCCCAGCGGGAAGACCAGGTTGATCTCGGCGCCGATGCCCTGCACCAGGCGGCGGATCTCGGCCAGGTCGCTGGCGCTGTTGAAGGTGCCGTAGCACGGCCCGATGATGTTCACCCGTGGCCGCTCGCCGGCTTTGCGCTCGCGCTTGGGCACTTTCTTCATGCCGTACTCGGTCCAAAGCCAGAGCATGGCGCGGTTGGCGCATTGCCACTGGTCCTCGTCGATGGTGCGCGGCAAAAAGCGCATCAGGCCGGTGCCCTCGGGCGTGACGCCGCCGCCAATCATCTCGGCGATCGAGCCGGTCACCACCACGGCAGGCAGGTCGGGATCGAGCGAGCCGTGGGCGCGCTTCATTGCCCCCTCGGTGCCCTCGCGCCCGAGCTGCTCCTCGGCCAGCCCGGTGACGACGATGGGCAGCTCATGCGGCGGCAGCGCATCGGTGTAATGCAGCACCGAGGTCACCGGCAGGTTCTCGCAGCCTACTGGGCCGTCGATGACCACTTGCAGGCCCTTGATTGCGGTAAAGACGTAGACCGCACCCCAGTAGCCACCGGCTCGGTCGTGGTCGAGCACCAGCGGCGACTTGCCGCTCATGTTGGGGGCTGAGGTGGGCTCGCTCACGATCCCATCTCCTCGGCCTTGGCCTTTTTGCGCTTTTTCTCGGCCATGCGGCGCATGTCGGCCTTGAACTCGGGGTGCATGACGGGCTGCTCTTGCCAGACCCCGGCCTCGTCGCCGGCGCCGACGCTGCCAAAAAAGTCCTTCATGGCATCGAAGCGGGCTTGGTTGCCGATGGCCGCGCTCACGACCTGGATGAGCGAGCCGACGCCGGCTGCGCCCATCAGTGGGCGCGCCGAAATCAGGTTGGTGAAGTACAGCGAGGGGATGCAGGCCTCCTTGGCCGCCTGCACCACGGGGGTGGTGCCGATGGCCAACTGCGGCTTGAATTCGCGCACGGCTGCAATGTCTTGCTCGAGCGAGGCACGAAACTGCACCTGCACACCCTTGGCCTGCAGCCAGGCGGCATCGTGGGCGTTCCATGGGGTGGCCGGGCAGGCCGAGCCGACATAGGGCACCTCGGCACCGCACTCGATCAGCAGGCGGGCCACCAGCAG
>JBILGP010000492.1:0-2518 GCA_044350985.1 Polaromonas sp.
TGGGACCGGGTCCTGTCATGCGCCCCTGGCCTGTCAGTGCGAGGAACGAAGCAATCCATTGCGGCGCTCGCACAGGCACATGGATTGCCACGGCGCTGCGCGCCTCGCAATGACGAAATTGCGGCTACGCCTCGCAATGACGAAATTGCGGCCACGCCTCGTTACGACGAAAGGGGCGGCCCCGCTTTGCGATAACGAAATCGCTGTCGCCCCTTACCCGCCAAACCCCTCGGCCAAGCCGCGCCGCAGTGCTTCGACCAGCGCCGCCACCGCCCTCGGCACGTGCGGGGTGTAGGGGCGGATGGCGTAGATGGTTTCGGCAAAGGCGCCGACGGCTTTCCACTCGGGCAGCACGCGCACCAGCTTGCCTTGTTGCACCGCCGTCTGCGCGCTGAAGTCGGGCATGAGGGCGATGCCGGCGCCGCTCAAGGCTGCTTCGCGCAGCGCTTCGCTGTTGTTGGCGGCAAAGTTGCCTGACACCGGGACCGTGATGCGTTCGCCCGGCCGGCTGCGGCCCAGGCGCTCGAAGGTCCAGGCTGGGCTTTCGTGCGAGCGAGGGTAGTGCAGGCAGTTGTGGCTTTGCAGCTCCAGCGGCGCGTGTGGCTCGCCCCGGCGGCGCAAGTAGCTGCGTGTGGCCACCAGCACCGATTGGGTGGTGCACAGCGCCCAGGCCACATGCGTATCGGGCGCGCGCTCGGTGTGGCGGATGGCCAGATCAAAGCCTTCGGTGGCCAGCGAGCTGAGCCGGTCCGACAGGTCGAGCTCGATGCGCACTTCGGGGTGCTGGCGCAAAAACTCGGCCAGCAGCGGCACGAGCTGCTGGCGCGCCAGCGCGACGGGGGCGGTCAGGCGTATCAGGCCGCTGGGCTGCTCGGCCAGGTCGCGCACCTGGGCAAAGCTGTGCTCGATGTGCTCGAAGGCGCTGCGCGTGTCATCGACCAGCTTTTGCCCCGCCTCGGTCAAGCGCACACTGCGGGTGGTGCGCTGCACCAGCGGCACCCGGGCGGCGCGCTCGAGCTCGGCGATGCGCTGGCTCATGGCGGCCTTGCTCACGCCCAGCCGGGCGGCCGCTGCGGTGTAGCTGCCTTGCTGGGCCAGCACGCTCAGCCAGTGCAGATGGGCCCAGAGGGCGCTGATTTTTTGGCTTTCCATGGGCCGATTGTTCACCATAATGAACAATCAATTCAGCCTGCGGCTCTTGCGGGCCGCAGGCGGTCTCCATAGACTGTCCACTTTCCCGGCTTTTCTGGCGTGTGGGCCTGCACCTTGGTGTGCGGGCGCAGCGCCTTTTTTTGGAGTTTTCATGAGCGCCCCATCCATCGACCACTACATCGCAGGCCAGCGCCTGGCCGGCACTTCGGGCCGCAGCCAAAGCGTGACCAATCCGGCCACCGGCGCCGTCACCGGCCAGGTGCCCCTGGCCAGCAGCGCCGAGGTGGCGCGTGCGGTGGCCGCTGCGCAAGCGGCCTTTCCTGCCTGGGCCGACACGCCGCCGCTGCGCCGCGCGCGCGTGATGTTCAAGTTTCTCGAGTTGCTCAACCAGCACCGCGATACCCTGGCCCACATGATCACGGCCGAGCACGGCAAGGTGTTCACCGACGCGCAGGGCGAGGTCACGCGTGGCATCGAGATCGTCGAATTTGCCACCGGCATCCCGCAGCTGCTCAAGGGCGACTACACCGAGCAGGTCTCGACCGGCATCGACAACTGGACGATGCGCCAGCCCCTGGGCGTGGTGGCGGGCATCACGCCCTTTAACTTTCCGGTGATGGTGCCGATGTGGATGTTCCCGGTGGCCATTGCCGCGGGCAACACTTTCATCTTGAAGCCCAGCCCGATCGACCCCAGCCCCAGCCTGTTCATGGCCGATCTGCTCAAACAGGCAGGCCTGCCCGATGGTGTGTTCAATGTGGTGCAGGGCGACAAGGAGGCGGTCGATGCGCTCTTGGTGCATCCCGATGTGAAGGCCATCAGCTTTGTCGGCTCCACGCCGATTGCCAACTACATCTACGAGACCGGCGCCCACCACGGCAAGCGGGTGCAGGCCTTGGGTGGCGCCAAGAACCACATGGTGGTCATGCCCGACGCCGACCTCGACCAGGTGGTCGATGCGCTGATCGGCAGCGCCTACGGTTCGGCCGGCGAGCGTTGCATGGCGATTTCGGTGGCGGTGCTGGTCGGCGAGGTGGCCGACAAGGTCATGCCCAAGCTGATCGAGCGCACCCGCGCGCTCAAGGTGCTCGACGGTGAAAACCTGGCCGCCGAAATGGGCCCCATCGTCACCGAGGCGGCGCGCAGCCGCATTCGCGGCTACATCGACGCCGGCGTGGCCGAAGGCGCCAAGCTGCTGGTCGACGGCCGGCAATTCAACGGCGCGCAGGCTGGCGCGGGCTGCGACAACGGGTTTTGGCTCGGCGGCACCTTGTTCGACTATGTTGGCACCGACATGAAGATTTACAAAGAAGAGATCTTTGGACCGGTGCTGTCTTGCGTGCGCGTGCCCGACTTCGCCCAGGCG
>JBILGP010000038.1:0-8728 GCA_044350985.1 Polaromonas sp.
CGCCCAGGCCTTTGATGCCCAGCGTTATGGCCCCTCCTTGCTCGGCGGCATTGATGCTGAGCGGGCGCAGCGCATCGCCGATCGGCTGCTGGCGGCCCAGCAGCCGGTGGTGATCACGTCTTACCTGGGGCGCAAGGCCGAGGCCGTGGCCGCGCTGGAAGATCTGGCGCAACTGTGCGGCATGCCGGTGGTCGACTACATGGCCAGCACCCTGAGCATTTCCAGGCAGTCCGACTGCTTTGCCGGTTTTGATCCGTCGGTTGTGCTGCCCGGCGCCGACGTCGGTTTGCTGCTCGATGTTGACGTCCCCTGGCTGCCCAAGTTCGTGCAGCCTGCGCCCGGCACCTGGTGGGCCCATGTCGATGTCGATCCGATCAAGCAGGACTACCCCATGTGGGGCTTTGCCACCGACATGCGGGTGCAGGCCGACGTGGGCACGGTGCTGCGCCAGGTGGCGGCGCTCGTGCGCGAGGGGGCCAATGCCGACTTTCACGAGCGCGCTGCAGCGCGAAGGCTGCAACTGGCCGAGGCCGCCAGGCGCCGCCGCGCTGCCTGGGCGCAGGCCGCGTCCAAGCCGGGGCAGGTCGATGCGATTGCACCGGCCTGGATCTGCGCCGCCCTGGGCCGCGCTTTGGCGCCGCAGGACATCGTGATCAACGAGGCGGTGCGCAATTCGCCGGCGGTGATGCAGCAGATCACGCGCACCGAGCCACTGACCTTCTGGGGCGGCGCCGGTGGCGGTTTGGGCTACAGCGGCGGCATGGCTCTGGGGGCCAAGCTGGCGCGGCCCGGCGCGCGCGTGGTGCATGTGGTCGGTGATGGCGGCTTTCACTTTTGCACGCCCAGCTCGGTCTATGCCACCGCCCAGCGCTACGGCTTGCCCATCTTCACCGTCGTGCTCGACAACGGCGGCTGGCAAGCGGTCAAGGAGGCGGTGCTGCGTGTCTACCCCGATGGCGCGGCGGCCCAGGCCAACGAGTACCAGGCGCGCCTGCAAGGCGCAGACCGGCATTTCGAGCAGGTGGGCCAGGCCTTTGGCGCCTATGGCGAATGCCTGCGCGATCCTGAACAAGCCGACGCTGCCATCGCCCGCTGTCTGCAAGAGCTCGAACAAGGCCGCTCGGCCGTGCTCAATGTGCAGGTCGGCTTGCAATAGGTTTTTTTCAAGGAGCGCCCATGTTGCTTTCTACCGTGTTCAAGCGTGTGGCCCTTGTGCTGGCCGCTGCCTGCCTGGCTCCTCTGGCGCAGGCGCAGGACTATCCCAACAAGCCCGTGACCATCGTGGTCGGCTATGCCGCTGGCGGCGGGGTGGACTTTGTGGCGCGGCTGCTGGCCGAAAAGCTCGCCGATCGGCTCAAGCAGCCGGTGGTGATTGAAAACCGCCCCAGCGTGGGCGCGGTTGTGGCCAGCACCTATGTCTCTAAGGCCAAGCCCGATGGCTACACCCTGATGATGGGCGCGCCCGGGCCCATCATCTTCAACCATGCGCTCAATGACAAGCTGCCCTACGGCCCGCGTGACTTTGCGCCGATCTCGATCATGACCAACTCGCCCCTGGTCTTGCTCGTCAACGCCAACAACCCGGCGCGCAATGTGCAAGAGCTGGTGGCGCAGTCTCGCGCCAACCCCGACAAGGCCAACTACGGCGCCAGCTCGGCGTCTTTCCAGCTGACCACCGAGCTGTTCAACCGGCGCACGGGTGCCAAGTTCATGCACATTCCCTACAAGGGCGCCAACGAAGCGGTGCAGGCCGTGATGAGCGGCGATGTGACCATGACCCTGGCCGACTCGGGCCCGGCCATCACCGGCTTGCAAAGCGGGCGCGTCAAGGCCTTGGCCGTGACCTCGGCCGAGCGCCTCAAAGACCTGCCCAACGTGCCCACGCTGACCGAGCTGGGCGTTGACCTCAAGGTCTCGCTGTGGATCGGTCTGCTTGCACCGGCCGGCACGCCGGCTGACATCGTCAAGCGCTTGCACGAGGAGATGGTGCGCATTGTCGATATGCCCGATGTGCGCGCACGCATCGCCGCCAAGGCCAGCATCCCGATGACCAACACACCCGATGAGTTTGCCCGCTTGATCGCCAGCGAGATTGTGCTGTGGCGTCAGGTCGCGCAGGAGAACAACATCAGGGGCAACTAAATGGTGGGGCGGCTGCGCTGAGCCTCGCCCCTGTGGCCAAAAGCAGCGCAACGCAGGTCGCGTCGCGTGGCCGGGTCCAGATGCGTCAACTTGGCCTGCACGCCCATCGCATGCGCTACAGTGGCGGGCTGTCTTGTTGTTGAACCCGGGGTGGTGTCATGTTGAAGTCTGTTTGTTTGGCCCGTCGCGCCGCCTGCGCGGCAGCTTTGGTCGTTTTGTTTCCCGGCCTGGCCTGGTCGCAGGCAACGCAAAGTCAGGACAACCTGAGCCGCGCTTTTGTCACCGTCAACGGCGAGCCGCAGTCTCTGGCCCGTGCCGAGGTGCTGCTGCGCGAGCAAATCGCCCGCGGCGCACCCAACTCGCCGCAGGTGCAGGCGGCGGTTCGCGAGGCGCTGGTCACCCAGGCGCTGATAGCGCAGGCGGCGGTCAAGGATGGGCTGGACAAGCTGCCGCTGGTGCAGGCGCAGATGGAGTTGGCGCGTCAGTCGGTGCTGATACAGGCTTGGCAGCAGCAAACGGCCCAGTCCAGAGAGATCAGCGACGAGGACCTGCGCATCGAATACGAGCGCCAGGTCAAGCTGCTGGGCCCCAAGCAATACCGCTTGCGCCACATCCTGGTCAACGAGGAAGACACGGCCAAGCTGCTGCTCGAGCGCCTGCGCTCAGGCGGCAAGCTCGCCGATCTGGCCGGTGAGTATTCCCGCGACGAAGCCACCCGCGGCACGGGCGGTCTGACCGACTGGCTGGCCCAGGGTGAAATGCAGCCGGCCCTGCTCAAGGCCGTCGAGTCGCTCAAAGCGGGGCAACTGGCGCCCGCGGCCGTTCGCGGCCCGGCCGGCTGGCATGTGGTGGCGCTCGAAGAAGAGCGCGCCTTCACCGCACCTGCGCGCGACACCCTGCGCCCCCAATTGCTGCGCGCAATCGCCCAGCAACGCGTGCAGACCGCGGTCGAACAATTGCGCCAGTCGGCCAAGGTGGAGTGAGCGGCCGCCGGCTTGGCACGATCGCTTCGTGATCGCGCCCCAGACCTGTCATCGCGCCCCAGACCTGTCATCGCGAGGAACGAAGCGATCCATCGGCGGTCGACATGGATTGCCACGGCGCTGCGCGCCTCGCAATGACGGAGCTGTTCGTCATGCGTCCCTGGCCTGTCGTTGCGTCCCCGCCCTGTCATCGCGAGGAACGAAGCGATCCATCGGCGGTCGACATGGATTGCCACGGCCTTCGGCCTCGCAATGACGGGACTGTTCTTCGTTGCGCCCTAGGCCCGTCATCGCGATGAACCCGGCCATCCATGGCAGGCCTGGCCCCGAGGGCCTCAGTCGCCCAAGTCGAAGGCCGAGCTGGCAGCATCCATCAAGGAGTCGGCCTGGCTGGCCAGCACGGTGCCGGCTGCGGCGCCCAGGCCGGCAGCCAGGGCAGTCTTGAGCAGGCCTGATCCCCAGCTGTTGGGCTCCACGGGCGCGGCTGGCTGAGGGCTTGCTGCTGCTGCGCTGGGCGCCTGTTGGTAAGACTGCAGCGCCATGCGCAGGCCCATGACCTGTTGCACCAGGCGGTAGCCCACGCTGGGGTTTTGTGCGATGGCCTGCGCGATTAGTTCTCGTGCGCCGGGGTCGACCGGATCGCGCGAAGTGGACAGTTCGCGCAGAAATCGCATCAGCTCGTCACGTTCGTCAGATGTCATGGGGGTGCTCCCTGCGGACTCAAATCTCTATCTTGCGCTGGCTGCGCCGCTTTGAACAGCCCCCGAGGTGCTTTCGGCGGGCTCCATCGGTATTTTGAAGAAAACTAGCATTGATACCAATAGGGCGATCGCCTCGCGGCCACTATGATCGCGCTCGTTTTGTTGCGGGTGGCAGGCTCGGTCGGGCCATGCACCCAGTTGTGTTGTCATTTTTAGGAGCGATACATGAATTCTGTTCGTCGTGGCATGGTCCTGGCATCACTGGCCCTGGCCGGTGGTTTTGCCAGCGCGCAAGCTTTTCCCGAGCGCGAGCTGTCGGGCGTGATCATGTGGGGGGCGGGCGGCGCCACTGACGTGGTGGCGAGGGCGGTGGCTCCCATGGCCGAAGAGGTGCTGGGCAAGAAGATCGTGCTGCAAAACCGCTCGGGCGGCTCCGGCGCGATTTCGACCAACTTCGTCAACCAGCAGCCCTCAGACGGCTACACCTTGCTGATGGGTGCAGAAAACCCGCAACTGCACGGCGTGCTTGGCCTGGGCGATCTCGACTACTCCAAGTTCTATCCGGTCAACATCCTGGGCCGCGGCATCGTGGTGATCGTGGCCAACAAGGACAAGCCCTGGAAATCTTTCAAGGACCTGCTGGCCGACATCCAGGCCAATCCCGGCAAGGTGAAGATGGGCTCGACCGGCCCCGGCGGTCTGCCGCACAGCGTGGGCTCCATGATCGGCACGGTCACCAAGATGCCCGTGACGGCCGTTCCCTTTGACGGCGAGGGCCCGGGCCTGACCGCACTGCAAGGTGGCCACGTCGACTTCATGCCGGTGGGGCTGGGCGCTGCCTCCGAGCACATCAAGGCCGGTCGGGTCAAAGCCATTGCCGTGCTCAGCTCGCAGCCTTATGAGGGCATCCCCGCCCTGACTGGCGACCTGCCAGCCATCGGCAAGTACCTGCCCTGGGGGCCTTTTTACGGCGTCTTCGTCAAGCGCGACGTGCCCGATGCGGTCAAAGCCAGGCTTACGGCTGCGTTCAAAACTGCTGCGAGCAACCCCAAGTTTGTCGACCTGATGGTCGGTCGCGGCAACGCCGTCATGAACATCTCGGGTGCCGAGGCCGATGCCTTTCTCAAGAAGTGGCAGTCGGTCACCGCATGGACGCTGCAAGAAGCCGGTGTGGCCAAGCGCTCGCCCGCTGATCTGGGCATCGCCCGTCCCTGATGCCGGCTCCACCTAGCGCGCAAGAAGGCGGTGAGCCTGGGCCGCCGCGGCGGCCGCCTGGCGAGTTGGCCTTCTGCGTGCTGTTGTTGGCCTTGAGCCTGTTCCTGCTGTGGCAGGCTTACGGTATTTCTGGTTTTGAGTCGCTGACCTCAGCCGGCATGTTCCCCATGCTGGCGACGGCCACCATGGTCGTCACTGGCGCCGTGTTCGTTCGGCAAAGCCTGCGGCGCGGCCCCTCTGAGTCGGCTGGCACCCGGCAGGCTTTTGTCGCGCAGGTCACGCCGCCAATCTGGGTCGGCTTTACCTTGGCGGTCTGTCTGTACATGCTGGCCCTGCCGCGGCTGGGTTTTGTGGGCACCTCCTTTTTGTTTTTGCTCTTGTCCATGCGTTTGCTGGGCAGCCGCCGCTGGCTGCTCAATGCGGGCGTCAGCGCCGCCAGTCTGGCTGCGATCTACGTCGTGTTTCAAACCATCTTCTCGGTGGTGCTGCCCCAGGGCAGTTGGGTGCAGGCGATGTTGAGATGATGCAGGCGCTCGAATTTTTCTTGATGAGCTGGACCGATCCCTACCTGCTGTTTCTGACAGCAGCCGGGACCTTCGCGGGCATCTACATCGGCGCCATTCCAGGCCTGTCGGTGACGATGGCGGTCTCCATCCTGATCTCGTTCACGTTCAAGTGGCATGTCAATGAGGCGCTGACCCTGATCTCGGGCATCTTCCTGGGCGGTGTCTACGGCGGCTCGCGCAGTGCCATCTTGCTCAACATCCCGGGTGCGCCGGCGGCCATTGCCACGGGACTCGATGGCTACCCCTTGGCCAAGCGGGGCGAGGCTGGCATGGCCATCGGCCTGACCACCGTGGTGTCGGTCATCGGTGGCTTTATGGGTATCGCTGCTTTAGCGGTGGCGGCGCCGGCCCTGTCGGAGTTTGCGCTCAAGTTTGCCCCGCGCGACTACCTGATGCTGGCCATCTGGGGCATTTTGCTGGTGGGCGCTTTATCGGGCGGCTCCCTGGTCAAAGGGATCTTCGCTGGAGCGCTGGGCGTGCTCATCAGCATGGTGGGGCTCGACCCGATGACGGCCGAGCATCGCTTTACCTTCGGCCATGTTCAGATGACCGCTGGCATCTCCTATGTGGCGGCCATGATCGGCTTTTTTGGCGTGGCCGAGGTGCTGGTGCAACTGCACGAACTCAAGACCCGGGCCGTGCGCCAGGACGTCTCGCGCATCGTGCCGTCCTGGGCGCGGGTGCGCAAGCATTTGCCGCTGTCGATGCGAACCTCGGCCATCGGCGTGGTGGTGGGCGCTTTGCCAGGTGCCGGCGGCGATATTGCTGCGCTCATGGCCTACGACCACGCCAAGCGCTCGGTCAAGAACCCGACCCGTCCCTTCGGCCAAGGGGCCGAAGAGGGGCTGGTGGCGCCCGAGTCGGCCAACAACGCGGCTGTGGGCGGTGCCTACATTCCCATGATGACGCTGGGCATTCCGGGCGATGCGGTCACGGCGGTGATCATTGGCGCGCTCTACATCCACGGGCTCAAGCCGGGCCCGATGCTGATGATCGAGACGCCCCATCTGTTTTGGTTCATCGTGGGCAGCTTGGTCCTGGCCAATTGCTTCTTGCTGATATTTGGCCTGACGGGCATCAAGCTGTTTGCCAAGATTGTCGAGACGCCCAAACCCATCTTGTTGCCGCTGATCTTGGTGTTGTGCGCCGTCGGCGCCTACGCGATCAACAACAACCCGGTTGATGTGTACTGGATGCTCGGCTTTGGCATCTTCGGCTACTTTCTCAAGATGTACGGTTTTCAGGTGGGTCCGGTCATCCTGGGCATGATTTTGGGCCCCTTGATGGACAAGAGCTACCGGCAGGCCATGATCTCGGCCGAGGGCAACCCGGCGCAATTTGCGGCAGAATTCCTGACGTCGCCGCTGTCGGCTGTGATTTTGGCTGCGTTGCTGCTGACCATCTTCAGCCAGACTGCTTGGTGGCGCCGCTGGCGCGGCACGGTCTGAGCACCGGCCCGGGGTCTGCAGTGAGCGTGTGCGCCTGGGCGCACAGTCTTTTGTCGCTGCCCTCGAGCCCGCCGCGCCCGACTGCATTTTTTACCTCCACCACCTGGCCCCCTCATGCGCATCCAGTTTTCTCTCAACGGCACGCCCCGCAGCGTCGAGGTGCCCGACCATGCCCTGCTCGTCGATGTCATCCGCGATCAATTTGCGCTGACCGGCACCCACATCGGCTGCGACACCACGCAGTGTGGCTGCTGCACCGTGCACCTCAATGACCGCGCGGTCAAGTCGTGCACCGTGCTGGCGGCGCAGGCCGATGGCGGCCAGGTGCTCACCATCGAAGGCCTGGGCCAGGGCGGCGGGCTGCATCCGGTGCAGGAGGCGTTTTCGCGCTGCCACGGTCTGCAATGCGGCTTTTGCACGCCGGGCATGATCATGTCCAGCGTCGATTTGCTGCGCCACAACCCGCGGCCCACCCGAGAGCAGATTGAAGAGGGCCTTGAGGGCAATTTGTGCCGCTGCACCGGCTATGTACACATCGTCGATGCGGTGCAGGAGGCGGCCCAGGCCATGGACCAGGGGGCGCAGGCATGAGCGCGGCAGCGACCTTGCTGCGCAAGGAAGACCAGCGGCTGATCACCGGCCACGGTCAATTCACCTCCGATGCGGTCATGGCCGGCAGCTTGCACGCGGTGATGGTGCGATCGGACCATGCCCACGCCCATTTCAAAGCTGACTGGAGCCCGGTGCGCAGCGCCCCGGGCGTGCTGGCCGTGCTCACGGCCGAGGACGTTGTAGCGGCGGGCTTTACCGGGCTAGTCAACGCGGCGACCGTCAAAGACGCACAAGAGCGCCCCCAGGTGATTTGCCGCATGCCGGTGCTTGCCGATGGCACCGTGCGCTATGTCGGCCAGCCCATTGCCATGGTGGTGGCCGAAACGGCGGCCCAAGCCGCTGACGCGGCCGAGCTCGCTGCCATCGATTACGACAGCTTGCCCTGTGTGGTGAACTTTGAAGACGCCACGGCCCCGGGCGCCGTGCAGCTGCATGCCAGCGCGCCGGGCAACACCTCGGTGGTCTATGAAAACGGCGATCGCGCCGCGGTCGATGCGGCGTTTGCGCGCGCGGCCATGACCTCCAACGTCAAGGTCGCCAGCCAGAGGCTGATACCGGCGCCGATGGAGCCGCGTGCGGTGCAGGCCTGGCACGATGGGGCCAGCGGCCAGACCCATGTGCGCACCCCCACCCAGGGCCTGTTGGGCATGCTGGGCATGCTTGCGGCCATCACGGGCTGGCCGGCCGACTCGATCCGCATCCACACCCAGGATGTGGGCGGCTCCTTTGGCTTGCGCGGCACCGTCACGCCCGAGCATGTGCTGCTGATGCTCGCCGCCCGCACCCTGGGCCGGCCGATCAAGTGGACCAGCAGCCGCTCCGAGACGTTTTTCAGCGACTGGCATGGGCGCGCGCTCACCCTGCACGGTCATATTGCGCTCGACGCGCAAGGCCGCATTCTGGCCATTCGCTTTGACAACCAGGTCGATGTGGGGGCGTTCAACGCCTACTTCAGCACGCACATTGGCGCGCGCAATCTGTCCATCACCATGGGCGGCGTCTACAAGGTGCCGGCGCTGCACATGCGCTCGCACATCTTCTACACCAACACCGTGCCGGTG
>JBILGP010000493.1:0-2508 GCA_044350985.1 Polaromonas sp.
TCGCATCGTGCGCGGCTGCCTGACTCTGGCGGTGCAGACGCAGGGCTGCAAGGTGCGCACCATCGAAGGCCTGAGCGACGATGGCGATGTGCGCGATCTGCAAGAGGCCTTTATCCGCAACAACGCGCTGCAGTGCGGCTTTTGCACGCCGGGCATGGTGATGGCGGCCAAGGAGCTGCTCGAGGCCAAGCCCGATGCCTCGCGTGAGGAAGTGCGACAGTGGATGAGTGGCAACTTTTGCCGTTGCACCGGCTACCACGCCATCGTGGATGCGATTTGCGAAACCTTGGCTGAGCGCGCCCGCAAGGGCCAGAAGGCGAGCGTATGAACACGAGTACCCTGAGCCTCAAAGAGCAGGCGATGGACTTGCGGCTGGCCCACGCCGGCCCCGAGGTCGAAGAGCGCCCCGCCGTTCGCCCGGCCGAGCCGAGCGACAAGCCTTTGCACAACCTGACCGAGGACCCGCGCTACATCGGCAAAAGCATCGAGCGCCCGAGCGCGCGCAAGCTGGTGCAGGGTCAAGGCACTTACGTGGACGACATCGAGCTGCCGCGCATGGCCCATGTGGTGTACTGGCGCAGCCCCGTGGCGCACTGCCGCATTAAACGCATCGACGCTTCGGCTGCGCGCGCCATGCCTGGCGTGATTTTGGTGGCCGACGGTCACGACATTGCCAAGATCTGCAAGCCCTGGGTGGCGGTGCTGGGCCATTTGGCCGGCATGAAGTCGGCGCCTCAGTACCCGCTGGCCTTGGACCGTGCTTGCTGGCAGGGGGAGCCGGTGGTGGCCATCGTTGCCGAGACACGCGAGCAGGCCGAAGACGCGCTGCAGCTGCTGCAGGTCGATATTGAAGAGCTCGACCCCGTGGTCGATATGGAAACCGCGCTCGATGCTGCCACCCCGCTGATTCACCCCGAGTTGGGCGATAACCTGTGCTTTGCCCGAAGCCTGAATGTGGGCGAGGTGGACGACGCGTTTGCCAAGGCCGACGCGGTGGTCGAGACCGTCTTTGAGTTTGGCCGCCACACGGGCGTCACGCTCGAGCCGCGCAGCCAGATCGCCGAGTGGAATGGGGCCGATCAGAAGCTGACCGTCTACCACTCCTTCCAGGCGCCGCACATGATGCAGGACCTCTACGCGCGCCAGTTCGATCTGCCCGAATCGAGTGTTCGGGTGATCTGCAAGGAAGTCGGTGGCTCTTTTGGCATCAAGGTGCACGCCTACCCGGATGACTTTGCCACCGTGGCGCTGTCCATGATGTGCAAGCGTCCGGTCAAGTTTGTGGCCGACCGCATCGAAAGCTTTATCAGCGACATCCACGCGCGCCACCACCGGGTCAAGGCGCGGATTGCGGCCAGTAAGACGGGCGAGATCCTGGCCTTCGAGATGGACGACCTGACCGGTATCGGCCCGTACTCGATGTTTCCGCGCACCAGCGCAATCGAGGGCAACCAGGTGGTCAACTTGGTCGGCGGGCCCTACAAGCACAAGAACTACCGCGCGCAGCTCAAGGTGGTGTTTCAAAACAAAACGCCCACCTGCCAGTACCGCGGTGTGGGCCATCCGATTGCCTGCGCTGTCACCGAGGGCCTGGTCGACCAGGCGGCGCGCGCCATCGGCATGGACCCGCTGGAGCTGCGCAAGAAGAACGTCATTCCTGACGACGCTTACCCGGCCACGGGGGCCAGCGGCATCAAGCTTGAGGTGCTGTCGCACGAAGCCTGCCTGCGCAAGATCGAGCAGATGATGGACTACCCCAAGCTCAAAGCTGAGATGGAGGCGCTGCGCAAGGTGGGCATTTACCGCGGCATTGGTTTTGCCACCTTGATCGAGCTGACCAATCCCAGCGCCGCGTTCTACGGCGTCGGCGGCGCGCGCATCGCCTCGCAAGACGGCTGCACCATGCGCCTGGACCCCAGCGGCGCGATCAGCGTGAGTGTGAGTGTGGGCGAGCAAGGTCAGGGCAATGACGGGATTTACCGGCAGATCGCAGCCGACGCAGTCGGTGTCGATCTGGAGAAGGTTCGCCTTGTGCTCAGCGACACCGATGTGACGCCCTATGGTGGCGGCACCTGGGCTTCTCGGGGTGCGGGCGTGGGCGGCGAGGCGGTGCTGCTGGCCGGCCAGGCGCTGCGCGCCAACATCGTGACGGTCGCTGCGGTCATCCTCAAGCGCCAGGCCGGTGAGCTGGCCATCCGACGCGGCAAGGTGGTCGATGCAGGATCGATGGAGCCGGTGCTGGATTTGGCTGAGCTGGGCCGCATTGCTTATTTCCGCTCAGACACTTTGCCCAACGACTTCACCCCCGAGCTGATGGTCACGCGGCACTATGCGCAGCGGGACTATCCCTTCATCTTCACCAATGGCGTACAGGCCTCTTATGTAGAGGTCGACCCCGACACCGGCTTTGTCAAGCTGCTCAAGCATTGGGCGGTGGAAGACTGCGGCCGCGTGATCAACCCCAAGCTGGTGGACGAGCAAATTCGCGGCGCGATCGTACAAGGCATC
>JBILGP010000494.1:0-2506 GCA_044350985.1 Polaromonas sp.
GCTGCTGCGTCAGCGTTTGCACGCCGTAGTGCTTGACATGCGCCTCGAGCGCGGCCGAAAGCTTGGGGCCGTCGGTCTCGAGGGCCGAGGGGTAGTTCTCGATGGCCAGGGTGTCGTTGAGCTGTCCTCCCATGCGCTCGGCCGTGATGCCGGTGCGTATGCCTTTGCGCGCGGCGTACACCGCAGCGGCGGCGCCGGCCGGACCGCCGCCGACGATGAGCATGTCGTACGGCTCCAGGGCATCGAGTTTGGCGGCCTCGCGTGCGGCAGCCCCCACGTCGAGCTTGGCGACAATTTCTTCCACGCCCATGCGGCCTGAGCCAAACACCTGGCCGTTGAGCATGACCATGGGCACGGCCATGATTTGCCGAGCTTCCACCTCTTGCTGGAAGGCGCCGCCTTCAATCACCACGGTTTGCACCCGGGGGTTGACGATGGCCATGAGCGCGAGCGCTTGCACCACGTCCGGGCAGTTGTGGCAGCTCAGAGACATATAGACCTCAAACTTGAAGTCGCCCTCCAGCGCTGCAATGCTCTCGATGATGTGCGGATCGACCTTGGGCGGGTGGCCGCCGGTCCACAGCAGGGCCAGCACCAGCGAGGTGAATTCGTGGCCCAGGGGCAGACCCGCAAAGCGCACGCCGCGGTCTTGGCCTTCACGAGCGATCATGAAGGAGGGTTTGCGCGCGTCATCGCCGCTGAAGTCGACCGATACCTTGTCGCTCAAGGCGGCGATGGTTTGCAGCAGCTCGCGCATTTCGGCGGCGGTGGCGCTGTCATCGAGCGCGGCCATCAGGCGGATCGGCTGGCGCAGCAGGCCAAGGTACTGTTGCAACTGGGCTTTGAGGGCGTCGTCGAGCATGGGGTCCTCCAGGGTGTGTCGGTTTTGAGGGCAGCGCACGCTTGTGGCATGCGCTGCGCTCAACGCCCTGCGCGGCAGGGCATGAGACAAGCCGGCTTAGATCTTGCCGACGAGTTCCAGCGAGGGCGCCAGGGTCTTGGCGCCTTCGTTCCATTTGGCCGGGCACACCTGGCCGGGGTTGGCGGCGGTGTACTGGGCGGCCTTGAGCTTGCGCAGCGTCTCTTTGACGTCGCGGGCGATTTCGTTGGAGTGCACTTCCAGGGTCTTGATCACGCCATCGGGGTTGATCACAAAGGTGCCGCGCAGGGCCAGGCCCTCGGCGTCGATGTGCACGCCAAAGGCGCGGGTCAGCGTATGGGTGGGGTCGCCCACCAGCGGGAACCGGGCCTTGCCCACGGCGGGCGAGGTCTCGTGCCAGACCTTGTGCGAAAAATGGGTGTCGGTGGTCACGATGTAGACCTCGGTGCCCAGTTTCTGAAACTCGGCGTAGTTGTCGGCGGCGTCTTCGACTTCGGTCGGGCAGTTGAAGGTGAAGGCCGCCGGCATGAAGATCAGCATCGACCATTTGCCCTTGAGGCTTTGCTCGGTGACTTCGATGAACTTGCCGTTGTGAAAGGCCTGGGTCTTGAACGGCTGGACGGGGGTGTTGATGAGGGACATGGTCAGTAACTCCTTGGATTGAAAACGATTCCCGATGCGGACTGCTTCTGGGGTGGGTGAATGATAGGAAAGGTTAATCGAATGTGGAAATTGATTGTCTTAATCAATCAGATAGAAAACATTGCGGTGCAGCAAATTTGCTGGCCCTTGGGTGGCGTGATGTCGGCAGACTCCTGCACGACAGGTGTTCCAAGGGTGCTCAGTTACAGTCGGGCGATGCCTTCTGCGCCTGCCGACTTGCTGCCCATCTACCGGGAACCGCAGTACCGGCGCCTGTGGTCCTTGGGCATGTCGGTCGGCCTGATCCGGTGGATCGAGGTGCTGGCTTATGCGGTCTTTGCCTACGAGCAAACCCAGTCCGCGCTCTGGGTGGCCAGCCTGATGATGCTGCGCATGCTGCCCATGGCGCTCTTGGGCCTGTGGTTGGGCGCGCTGGCGGCGCGGCTGCCCCGGCGCAAGATTTTGTTGACCGTGCACGGCGCGATGTTTGGCGTCACGCTGGTCTTGCTGCTGCTGTCGCTGCTGGGGCGGGTGGAGGTTTGGCACCTGGTGGCTGCCAGCGGCTTGAGCGGCGTGCTGTGGGCCTGCGACATGCCGGTGCGGCGCGGCCTGATGGGCGACATTTCCGGGCCTGCGCGCATGGCGCAGGCCATGTCTTTCGACCAGGGGGCCGGCAGTGTCTGCCGCCTCATCGGTCCGGGTCTGGGTGGTTTTTTATTGGCCGGCGGCGGGCTGAGCGGCGTGTTTGTGTGCCTGAGCCTGCTGTATGTGCCGGCGCTGCTGTCCCTGTGGAGTTTGCGAGAGCCCAGCAGCGGCCGCTCTGAGCAGGCCAAGAAATCCCTGCGCGAGCAACTGGGCAGCGGCTTTGAGGCAGCGCGCGCTTCGCCTCTGCTGCGGGCCGCTTTGTGGCTGACCATTTTGTTCAACCTGTTTGCCTGGCCGGTGCTGAGCATGGTGCCGGTGATCGCCCAGGAGCGACTGCAG
>JBILGP010000496.1:0-2505 GCA_044350985.1 Polaromonas sp.
ACAAGGTCGGTGAAACCATGAAGGCTGCGATCGACCCCAAGCAGGCCAAAGACTGGTTCGGCGGCAATCCGCCCGACCTGACCCTGATCGCCCGTTCGCGCTCGGCAGCGGGCAAGGGCAGTGGCGCCGATTACCTCTACACCTACCTGCGCACCTACTACCGTGACGACAGCAAGGCCACCGGCTGGAACAACCTGGCCTTCCCCAACGTGGGCATGCCCCATGTGCTGTGGGAGTTGCAGGGCGAGCGCCAGCCGATCTTCGAGAAGGTCAAGAGCCACGGCCAGGACGCAGAGGTGTTTAAGGGCTGGAAGCAAGTCACCCCCGGCACTCTGTCCCCGCGTGAATACGACGAGGCCATGGCCGACCTGGTGGGCTACCTGCAGTGGATGGCCGAGCCCGTTCAAAACACCCGTGTGCGCGTGGGTGCCTGGGTGTTGCTCTTTCTGAGCTTGTTCGTGTTCGTGGCCTGGCGCCTGAGCGCCGCCTACTGGAAAGACGTCAAATAATCAACGCGGCCAGGCCCACCAGGGTCTGGCGCTCGTGGGAGTGGCGGTCAACGGGGGCTATCCCCTTGGCTTCCACTCCTTATTTATCTAGGAGATCGCCTGTCATGATGGTTCTGTACTCCGGCACAACCTGCCCGTTTTCTCACCGCTGCCGCTTCGTGCTGTTCGAAAAAGGCATGGACTTCGAAATCCGCGATGTCGACCTGTACAACAAGCCCGAAGACATCAGCGTGATGAACCCCTATGGCCAGGTGCCCATCCTGGTCGAGCGCGACTTGATCCTCTATGAGTCCAACATCATCAACGAGTACATCGACGAGCG
The DNA here is from genome assembly GCA_044350985.1 of Polaromonas sp. Classification (GTDB taxonomy): domain Bacteria; phylum Pseudomonadota; class Gammaproteobacteria; order Burkholderiales; family Burkholderiaceae_C; genus Polaromonas. The sequence goes on from JBILGP010000496.1 coordinate 832, forward strand.
CTTTCCGCACCCGCAGCTCATGCCGGGTGATCCGGTCGATCGGGCGCGGGTGCGCCTGTTCCTGCTCAACTTTGAGAAAGAGCTGTTTGTCCACGTCAGCACGCTCGAGTCGCGCGCCAGCAAGGGCAATGACAAGGCGCTGGAGAAGGCCCGCTCGCACATTCGCGACCGTCTGACCCAGTTGGCCCCGGTCTTCCTCAAGAACAAGTACATGCTCGGGGAAAACTTCTCCATGCTCGATGTGGCGATTGCACCGCTGCTTTGGCGTTTGGACTACTACGGCATCGACCTGTCCAAGAATGCTGCGCCCTTGCTCAAGTACGCTGAGCGCATCTTCTCTAGGCCCGCCTACATCGAGGCGCTGACACCGTCCGAGAAGGTCATGCGCAAGTGAGTGCGAGGCCCCTTTGAGCGAACTGATGAAGGCCCCGGAGCTCGGCTCCACCCGCCCGTATCTGATCCGGGCGCTCTACGAATGGTGTACCGACAACGGTCTGACCCCCTATGTGGCGGTGCAGGTCGACGAGACGGTGCAAGTGCCGCGCGAGTTCGTCAAGAACAACGAGATCGTGCTCAACATCAGCTTCGATGCGACCAGCTCGCTCAAGCTGGGCAATGAGTTCATCGAGTTCAAGGCGCGTTTTGGCGGCATCGCTCGCGAAATCGTGGTGCCCATCGGTCGGGTGATCGCGATTTACGCGCGTGAAAACGGCCAGGGCATGGCCTTTCCATCGGCACCCGCCGTTGCCCCAGGGGTGACGGCTGAGCCTGGCACGGCGCTGGTTCCTGTGACTCCGCCGACTGCACCGGGCAAGATCAGCTCCATCAGCCCGCCTCCCGTCGCGCCCGAGGGCGGCAGCGATGATGGCAGCGCACCGCCCGAGCCGCCCAAGCCCACGGGCTCGGGCCGCCCCGCGCTCAAGCGCATCAAGTAAGCGCCCGGGCTGCGCAGGCCCTGAAGTAAACTCCAAGCCACGCCGGCTTAGCTCAGTTGGTAGAGCAACCGCCTTGTAAGCGGTAGGTCATCAGTTCGAATCCGATAGCCGGCACCATACTCAATGGCCTGAAACCCTCAGGCCATTTTTTTTCGTCGATTCAGTTTTGCAGCGCGAGCTTACCGGTACCGGCAGCATTTAGCTCCGCCCGCTGGCCATGATCTTGACCCGGATCTGCTCGATCGGCCAGCCCTTTTGGCGCAGCCGGCCTTGCAGCAGGGGCAGCAGCTGGCGCAGTTTCGAGGCGGCGGCGCTGTTGTCGACCAGCAAGCACCACTGCTGCTCTTGTACCGGCCCCGCATGGACCTTGAGCGTCGGCGGGATCAGGGGTTGTACGGCGCGCAGCATGGCAAGCGATTGATCCACCAGACCGGCCAGGCGCGCCAACGCCGGCGCACCGTCGATGGCTTGCGCGATCGGCACAGCAGCGGGCAGGCGTCGGTACAAGCTCATGGTGGCATTCATTATGTCGTCCGGCGGGTCTGGCCTTGCTCAACCCGGGTGGTCGAAGGGGCTCGCAGGTGCGTAAAATGGAGGGTTTGGCGCATTTGCCGGCTGGCTCAGGTCAGCGGCGGGGCAGGCGCGTGGCCAACACTTTCGAAGGGTTTGGGGTCTGACGGGCCGGCCAGGGGGCTGGTCCGCCGGGCTCTTCGCATATGGCGATCAATTTCCTCACCAA
>JBILGP010000495.1:0-2505 GCA_044350985.1 Polaromonas sp.
CCAATGTGTTTTTCTGGATCATCCCCGGCCAGCGCAAGGTGGTGGCAGCCATTGCCGCGGGCGGGCCGGTCGACCCGATCCACGGCATTCGCGGCAAGCAGCGCAGCGTGCACAACACCTATTTCACGCTGCCCGTGATCTTTGCCATGCTGAGCAACCACTACAGCTTCACCTGGAGCCATCCGCAAAACTGGCTGGTGCTGATCTTGATGATGTTCGCCGGTGCGGCGATTCGGCAGTTCTTCGTGCTGCGCCACGGCTACAAGCTCGGGCGCAACAAGCATCCCCTGCCCTACGCCCTGGTGGGCGTGGCCGTTCTCGTGGGCGTGATCGCCTGGCTCAAGCCAGCGCCGCAAGTCGGTGCATCAGCCACCGCATCGGGCGCCGCACCAGCCATCCCAGTGACCTATGCCCAAATCGAGCCCGTGCTCAGCCAGCACTGCGTGCAATGCCACGGCGAGCAGGTGCAGATGAAGAACGTGCGCGTCGACAGCCCCGAGCAGGTGCAGCGCCACGCCCAAGCCATTTACCAGCAGGTGGTGGTGAGCAAGCTCATGCCGATGAACAACGCCACCGGCATCACAGAAGAAGAACGATCGCTGATCGGCCGCTGGTTCATGGCCGGCGCCAAGATCAACTGAGCGGCTGCATCGCGCCGAGGCGGTGCCCCTACAGGGTGCATGCAGCGGCGGCGAATCCGTTGCCCTGTTGGAGCCGCGCCCTCGCGGCGATGGGGCGCTCAGGGATGCTGCGACACGCCGCCCAGGGCGCGCAAGACGTTTTCGGCGGTGGCCGGGGCCACCAGATGCACCGCCTGCCCCGCCGGCCGGGTTGCGGCCACGGCGTCGCGCAGGGCCTCGAACACGCTGATGGCCAGCATGAAGGGCGGCTCGCCCACGGCCTTGGAGCCGTGCACATTGTCCTCACGGTTGGGCTCGGGCCAGAAGTCGACCACCAGGTGCTCGGGCACATCGCCGGTGGCCGGAATCTTGTAGGTGCTCGGCGCGTGCGTGGTCAGCTTGCCCTGGGCGTTCCAGACCAACTGCTCGGTGGTCAGCCAGCCCATGCCCTGAACGAAACCGCCTTCGACCTGTCCGCGATCGATGGCCGGGTTGATGCTGTTGCCCACATCGTGCAGGATGTCGACCTTGAGCACCCGGCTCTCGCCGGTCAGCGTGTCGATCGCCACCTCGGTGCAGGCCGCGCCATAAGCAAAGTAGTAAAACGGCCGGCCGGTCAGCGTGGTCTTGTCGTAGTGAATCTTGGGCGTGCGGTAAAAACCGTCGCTCCAAAGCTGGATGCGGTTGGCATAGGCCTGGCGCACCACCTCGGTGAAGCTGCGCGCTTGCTTGGGGCTGTGGATCTGCCCGCCAGAAAAAGCGATGGCGCCGGCGCCGCAGCCGTCGAGCCCGGCGACAAACTGCGCCAGGCTCGAGCGCACCTGCGCGGCCGCGTACTGCGCCGCGCGCGCATTGAGGTCGGTGCCGGCCGAGGCCGCAGTGGCCGATGCGTTGGGCACCTTGCTGGTGTCGCTGGCGGTCACCAGCACCTGGCCTAGCGGCACGCCCAACTCGTCGGCCACCACCTGGGCCACCTTGGTGTGCAGGCCCTGACCCATCTCCGTGCCGCCGTGGTTGACCTGCACGCTGCCGTCGGTGTAGACATGCACCAAAGCGCCGGCCTGGTTGAACAAGGTGGCGGTAAAGGAAATACCAAACTTGACCGGTGTGATCGCGATGCCGCGCTTGATCACCGCGCTTGCGGCATTGAAGCGGGCCAACTCCTGGCGTCGCTGCACGTAATGGCTGCTGCGCGCCAGCGTGTCGACCAAGGGCTCGAGGATGTTGTCCTCCACCTTCATCTGGTAGTGGGTGACATCGCGGCTGCCAATGCCGTAGAAGTTGCGCCTGCGCACGTCCAGCGGATCGAGCCCGAGGCGGCGGGCGATGTCGCCCATGATGGCCTCGATCACGATCATGCCCTGTGGCCCGCCAAAGCCGCGAAAGGCGGTCTGGCTCTGCAAATGGGTCTTGCAGCGGTGCGAGACGATCTCCACGTCGGACAGAAAGTAGGCGTTGTCGGCATGAAAGACAGCGCGATCGGCCACCGGCCCGCTCAGGTCGGCCGAGAAGCCGCAATTGGCCGCCATAATGAGCTTGAGGCCCAGAATCAGGCCGCTGTCGTCAAAGCCCACCTCGTAGTCGTATTCGAAAGGGTGGCGCTTGCCGGTGATGAGAAAGTCATCGTCGCGATCGAGCCGCAGCTTGACCGGTCGCTGAAACTTTTGCGCGGCCAGGCAGGCCCAGACCGCCATGTGGCCGGCCTGCGTTTCCTTGCCACCAAAACCGCCGCCCATGCGGCGGCACTGCACCGTCACGCGGTGGCTGTCGATGCCCAGGGCATGGGCGATCCAGTGCTGCACTTCGCCCGGGTGCTGGGTGCTCGAATGCACCAGGTACTGGCCCTGCTCCTGCGGCAGGGCGTAGGCGATCTGGCCCTCCAGAT
>JBILGP010000497.1:0-2503 GCA_044350985.1 Polaromonas sp.
ACCAGCGTGTACCACAGCAAAAAACCGACCGCCGCGCTGATCACCAGCATGACCATGGCGCCCAGGCTGCGGGTCTGGTATTGCTCCTCGAAATACAGATAAAAAAGCGCCGTCATCCAGCAAAACAGCACGAACACCTCGTAGAGGTTGCTCACCGGAATATGACCAATGTCCGGGCCCATCTGATGGCCCTCGTACCAGCGCACCATGGTGCCAATAAGAGCCATGGTCACCGCCGCCCAGGCCAGCCGCGAGCCCAGCAACTCCAGCGTGCCGCCCTGGCCCTTGATCAGCACAGGCAACCAGTAAAACACCGTGCTCATGAAAAACAGCACCGCCATCCACAAGATGGCCGATTGGCTGGAGAGGAAATACTTGAGCCAGAAGACCTGCTCGGCACGGGCAAGATCGCCCTGATAGGAAAAAAGAGCCAACAACGAGGCCACCGCCACGCCCACCATCAGCCCTTGCAGGGGCCGCCAGAACCAGCCCAACCAAATGGCAGAGGGGATCACGCCCACCAAGATGGCTTTTTCATAGCTGTCCATGGCGTGCTGGTACTGCGTCAGCGCAAACAAGCAGCCGATGGTTACCAGGACGGCAAACACCCATTCCCAGGCGGAACGGCGAGAAAAATAGCCTTCACGCAGGACGATGCCGCCCCGACCCAATGTGCTGCTCATGTCACCCCCTGCAAAAGTCGGCTCTTCAAGTGTTCAAATTCCTTGTCGCCATCGAGCGTCTTGCGGTTGCTCGACAAGGCCATGCTCACGCGTGATCCCTGGCCGTCGGCTTGCGGCTCCAGCCAAATCCACAGGCGCCGCTCGCGCACGTAAAGCATGGCAAAAATCCCCAGGATGAGCAAGAGGCAGCCCAGATAAACAATGTTGCGCCCCGGGGCCCGCGCCACCTGGAACACACTGGCCTGCACCTGCTCGAAATCCTTGAGCTCGAACGTCATGGGCGCCGGATAAAAGCCCGCATCGGACCAGCTCAGCACGGCCTGGGCCATGAAGTTCTGCGTCTTCTGACTCGATTCCAGCGGGGGCAGGCCCGCTTTTTGACGGCTCATCTGCACCAATTCGAAGAGCACGCCATTGAGAATGCGGATCAGCACCTCGCTGGCTTTTTCACGCTCGTCCTGCGGCACATTGGCCTCCATGAAGTCGGAGATCGCCTGCAAGCCAGCAGCCGGTTTGCCGTTGACGCCAGGCGCGCCAGGCTGTGGCTCGGCGCCAGCATACAAGGCCAAAGCGCGCTGGGCTGAGGCCGACAACTGCGAGGCCATGTCGCTGCGGTGCGCCGGAATAGCCTGGCGCACATAGCGGCTGACCGCCTCCTGCCGCAAGGCCTCGTCCTGCAGCGCCTGACGGGTGAGCAGGAAAGTCTGTTTGGTCCCCTCGGGGTCTGCCGGAATGCGCAGGTACTGGAACTCGTCGGCTGGTGTCTCGCGCACGCCGAGCAAAAAGATCGGCACGGTGTCGGGCTGATCGTCGAGCAGCACTGGCAGCATGTAGTTGTTGTACTCGCGCGCCTGCCCGGCCGCATCGCGCAGCTTGTAGCTCACACTTGGGCCCACGTTGCGCAAATCCTTGCGCGTGGTGGTCTTGTTGGCCGCGCCCATGCGCTGATCGAGGGCGTGGGCCATCCGGGACTCGCCTTCCTGGCGGGGATCGCTCACCGTTTTGCCCAAGGTCTCCACATTAATCACCCGAAGGCCGGAAAACTCCAGGGTCATCTGCTCATTGCCGTTGGACAAGGGGGTCGAGCCACCAATCACGCCGCTGACCTCAAAAGGCGCAACCGGCGCGCCCATGGCGATGGCCCGCAGCGTCACGCGCGAGCCGCCATCATCAAAACCGGACTGAAAAATATCGATGCCGCGGTGACGCACCGGGTGATTGACTTCCACCCGCTTCTCGATCGCCTCGCCGGTTTGCTTGTCGTGGATGACGATCTCGCTGGCAAACAGCTTGGGCATGCCGGTCGAGTAGTACTCAACAATGAACTTGCGCAGCTCGATCGAAAAGGGCAGCTCCTGCAAGACCACGCCGCCGGGCTGGGCCAGCAAGGCAGTGCTCGAATGGGTGCCCTCGCCGACCAGGATGTTGCCGCGAAAGGTGGGATTTGATGGGCTGAGCCGGTACTGCGCAGGCACATCGGCGATCATGCCGGCGCCGCTGAAAACGGCCTTGTCACCCCACCACATCTGCATGCGCACCATCAGGTCGCCATCGAGCAAGCCGCCGATGCACACCATCACGATCGCGCTGTGGGCGGCAATGTAGCCGAGCTTGTTGGCCGCGCCCTTCTTGGCCGCCACCATCCAGCCCTGCTCGCGCTGCTGCAGCTTGACCTTCCAGCCACCCTGGCGCAAAGCCTGACCGAAGTCCTGCGCGGCCTGATGCGAAGGAGCGCCCACGGCAGCCTGGGCTCGGTGCGGAAATGCCCTGAAGCTTTGCTCGCGAATGTTTTCCTTGAACGCGCGAACGTCCACCAGGAT
>JBILGP010000039.1:0-8562 GCA_044350985.1 Polaromonas sp.
TGCGCGATCAGGCTGCTGTCAAGTCCCTGTCATGAAGCGCGTCGTGGTCACACCGCAGGATGGCCAGTTTTGCTGCCACGCCCTGCGTCCAGCGCCCTTGGCGGGAGCACGTCTGCCATGAGCCAGAAGAGCGCCGGTTCGGCAGCTGACGACCGAGCCGTGCCGGCGCACGAAGGCCTGGTCCACAAGCAGCGCCAGGGTCTGGCCAGGCTGACCCATGCGGCCAGTTTTTCGCTGGCCGGGCTGCGAGCAGGTCTGAAAGAGCCCGCCTTTCGGCTCGAAGTGATCGTGGGCGTCCCCATGATCGCCGCGTCCTTCTGGTTGGGCCAGCACTGGGTCGAGGTGCTGATGTTGGCCGGATCGGTGGTGTTGGTGATGATCGTCGAGTTGCTCAACACCGCGATTGAATCTGCACTCGACCGAGTGGGACTGCAGTGGCATGACCTGACCAAGCGCGCCAAGGACTTGGGCAGCGCGGCCGTGTTCTTGGCCTTGCTGCTGTGCTTGGCAACCTGGGCCATGGCGCTTTGGGCCCGCTTCGGATGAAGCCGGCCTTCTCCCTTTGCGTGTACTGTGGCTCGCGGCCGGGTGTGGAGCCGGCCTGGGCCGAGCAAGCGGTCCTGGTCGGCCAGTGGATCGCGCGCCATGGCGGCGAGCTGGTCTACGGGGGCGGACACAACGGCCTGATGGGCATCGTTGCCGATGCCGCACTGCAAGCCGGAGGGCGCGTCGTCGGCATCATTCCGCAGGCGCTGGTGGACAAAGAGTATGCCCACCGGGGCTGCACCGAGCTGCACATCGTGCGGACCATGCACGAGCGCAAACACATGATGGCCGAGCGCAGCGATGCCTTTTTGGCGCTGCCTGGGGGTATCGGCACTCTAGAAGAGTTCTTTGAGGTGTGGACCTGGCGGCAGCTGGGCTATCACGACAAGCCCATCGGCCTGCTCAACCACCACGGCTTCTACGACGGCCTGCTTGAGTTTTTGCAGCAGACGGTGTCTAGCGGATTCATGGGTCCGTGGCAGATGGACCTGGTGCAGGTGGAGCAGACACCAGATCCGCTGCTTAAATCGCTGATTCAGGGCGCGGGGCTGAGCACAGCAGTCGGACTCGACCAGATCTGAACGCCGCCAAGACCGATCGAGGCCTGGGTTCGCCTCAAACGGCCGACTCGTCCTGCTCGCCAGTGCGGATGCGCACCACGCGCTCAACGGCCGTCACAAAAATCTTGCCGTCACCAATCTTGCCAGTGCGCGCCGCCTTGATGATGGCATCGACGCAGGCATCGACATCGCCGGACTTGACCACGACCTCCACTTTCACCTTGGGCAGGAAATCAACCACGTACTCTGCGCCTCGATAAAGCTCGGTGTGGCCCTTCTGCCGCCCAAAGCCCTTGACCTCGGTGACGGTCAGGCCGGTCACGCCCACTTCGGCCAGGGCCTCACGCACCTCTTCGAGCTTGAACGGCTTGATGATCGCGGTAACCTGTTTCATGCGCAACTCCAGAAAAACTGCCCTGATTGTGGCCCAAGCCCGTGGCCGTCGCCTCAGGCCCGAAAGCGACTGGTGATGGGATATCGCCAATCCTTGCCAAAGCTGCGGTGGCTCACGCGTATGCCCACCGGCGCCTGACGCCTCTTGTATTCATTGATTTTGATCAGTCGGGTGACCTGCTCGACCACCTGGCGGTCAAAGCCGGCTGCGACGATGTCCTCGATCCGCTCGTCATTTTCCATATAGCGCGACAAGATCGCGTCGAGCACCTCGTAGGGCGGCAAACTGTCCTGATCGGTCTGGTCGGGGCGCAACTCGGCCGACGGCGGGCGCGTGATGATGCGCTCAGGAATTGGGTCGAGTCCGCGGCCATAAGGGTCGTGAGCGTTGCGCCAACGCGCCAACTCAAACACCGTGGTCTTGAGCAGGTCCTTGATGACCGCAAAACCACCGGCCATATCGCCATACAAAGTGCAATAGCCCGTGGCCATCTCACTCTTGTTGCCCGTGGTCAGCACGATCGAGCCGAACTTGTTGGACAGCGCCATCAAGATCACACCCCGAATGCGGGCCTGGATGTTCTCTTCGGTGGCATCGGCGGGCCGGCCGGCAAACTCACCCGACAAAGTGGCCAAGAAGGCTTCGAACTGCGGAACGATGGAGTACTCGTCGTAGCGCACGCCCAGGCGGCGCGCCATCTCTCGCGCATCCTCCAAGGATATCGAGGCGGTGTAGGGCGAAGGCATCATCACGGCGCGCACCTTGTCGGGTCCAAGCGCATCGACGGCAATGGCCAGCACCAGGGCCGAATCGATGCCTCCGGACAGGCCGAGCAAAGCCCCTGGAAAACCATTCTTGCCCAGGTAATCGCGCACGCCCAGCACCAGGGCGTCCCACAGATCGGCCTCGATGCCGCGCAGCGCCGCCACCGGACCGCTCAATTGCAGCGCACCCGCAGGGCCCATCGGGTCGCGATCGACCGTCACGGCAAACACCTCGGTCTTGAAACTCGCCGCGCGGGCGGCCAATTGCCCGCTGGCCTGCATGGCAAAGGAGGCGCCCTCAAACACCACCTCATCCTGGCCGCCCACCAGATGGGCAAACACCAGAGGCAAGCCGCAAGAGGTGGCACGCACAGCCATGGCCTGCTCTCGCTCGTGCGCCTTGCCGGCATGAAAAGGCGATGCATTGATGACCGCAAGCAATTGGGCACCGGCTGCCTTGCTCAGTTGCGCCGGCTCCTCAAACCAGGCGTCCTCGCAAATCAACAGGCCCACACGCAGCGCATCGGCACCCTCGCCGACTGTGAACACGCAAGGCTCTTGCCCGGGCGTGAAATAACGGCGCTCATCGAACACCTGGTAATTGGGCAACTCCCGCTTGGCGTAGCTGTACAGCCGCCGCCCCTGGCTGAGCACGTGGGCCGAATTGAACAATTGCGGCTTGCTCACGCTGCGGGTGCGCAGGCCGCCGCTCGATTCTGCAGGTGCGCCGACAACCACGTACAAACCTTCAAGGTCGGCCAGTTCCCGAGCCACTAGATCGACGGCCGCATCGCAGGCCTGGATGAAGGCCGGCCGCAAGTACAGGTCTTCGGCGGCATAACCGCAAATCGCCAGTTCGGGCGTGAGCACCAGCCTGCAACCTTGCGCATAAGCCTGACGGGCAGCAGCAATGATCAGGCGCGCATTGCCCGGCATGTCTCCGACACAGTAGTTGAGCTGGGCGACGCAGATCTGCAGAGACATCGAAGGCAGGACAGGAAAACGGGGAGCCCGCAGGCGGGGCGACAATGGGCAATGACTGAAAACGATTATGTCATCCGGCTCATCTCCAACTGGTCGGATCTCTCAGCGACCCAGTGGAACGCTCTGCTCCAGAGCCACCCCGATTCGGCGCAGGGCCCTTTCATGCGCCACGAATACCTCAGCGCCCTGCACGACAGCGGCAGTGCCACGGCGCGCACGGGCTGGCAACTGCAACTGCTGACCCTGTGGCGCGGCGAGCAACTGGCCGGCGCCTGCGCGATTTATCTCAAAAGCCACTCCTATGGCGAATACGTCTTCGATTGGGCCTGGGCGCAGGCCTACGAGCAGCACAAGCTGTCCTACTACCCCAAGGCACTGGTGGCCAGCCCCTTCACGCCGGTGCCCGGACCCCGCCTGCTGGCCATCGACGCAGCCGCTCGCTTGGCTCTGGTGCAGGCCCTGGTGCGCTGGTGCCAGCAGCAAGGCCTGTCCTCGCTGCACCTGCTGTTTGCAGGCCCTGCCGACATGGCGGCCTGCACACAAGCGGGCTTGATGACGCGCCAGACGGTGCAGTTTCACTGGCACAACCGGCGGCAAGCTGAGCCCGGGGCTGAGTCAGCCGAGCGATTTGCCAGCTTCGAGGACTTTGTGTCCTGCCTGAGCCAAGACAAGCGCAAGAAAATCCGTCAGGAAAGGCGCAAGGTCGCCCAAGCGGGGGTGACGTTTCGCTGGTCTGAGGGCTCAGCCATCGACCCGGCCGACTGGGACTTCTTCTACCGCTGCTACGAACGCACTTACCTAGAGCACGGCAACGCGCCCTACTTGAGCCGCGACTTCTTTGACCGCGTGGCAAGGCAGTTGCCCGAGCACTGGCTGATGTTCATTGCCGAGCGCGACGGGCAGTCGATCGCCAGCAGCCTGATCGGGCTGAGCCAGGCCGGACCGCTGCACGAACGGGTGGCCTATGGTCGCTACTGGGGCGCGCTCGAGCGGGTCGACTGCCTGCATTTCGAGGCCTGCTACTACCAGCCGCTTCAATGGTGCATTGCGCACGGCGTGTCACGCTTTGAGGGCGGCGCGCAAGGCGAACACAAAATGGCCCGGGCTTTGCTGCCCACACCGACCCACAGCGCCCATTGGCTGGCACACCCGGCTTTTGCCGATGCGGTCCAGCGCTTTCTTGAGCGCGAAGGCCAGGGGGTCGAAAACTACCTGTCGGCGCTGGAGGAGCGCTCCCCTTTTCGCCAGGCCTGAAAGCCGGCGCTGGCCAAAGATCAGGCGCCGCGTGACTTCTTGTGGTTGGCGATGCCGTCAAGGATTTCCTTGTGCGCCGCCTCCTTGCCTTCCCAGCCAAGCACCTTGACCCACTTGCCCGGCTCGAGGTCCTTGTAATGCTCGAAGAAATGCGCGATGGTCTTCAGGCGCATCGGATTGAGGTCTTCGGGCTTTTGCCACTGGGTGTAGATCGACAAAATCTTGTCGATCGGCACGGCCAGCACCTTGCCGTCCTCGCCGGCCTCATCCTGCATCTTGAGGATACCGATGGCCCGACAAGGCACGACCACGCCGGGAATCAGGGGCACCGGGGTGATCACCAGCACATCGACCGGATCGCCGTCGCCCGAGATCGTCTTGGGCACATAGCCGTAATTGGTGGGGTAATGCATGGCCGTGCTCATGAAGCGGTCCACGAAGATCGCCCCGGTTTCCTTGTCGACCTCGTACTTGATCGGGTCGGCGTTCATCGGGATTTCGATGATCACATTGAAGGCATCGGGAACCTTGCTTCCAGGGGTGACGTTGTCCAGTGACATGACGGGGATCTCTTGAAGTTGTAAACAGTCAATGACGCCTGCTTGTGTCGCATCCGCGTAGGACGACAGGCTCAATTGCTCCGGATTTACCCTCATTTTACTGATGTGAGGCTGACACCCGGTAGGCGCGGACGGCGTTTGGCGCTAAATTTCGAGGGTTGGCCAATCAGTCCCCGTGCGGAGGCGGGGGTGGAGGAAGCAACGCAAGGCGGTGCAATCGAACGCCTTCGTTGCACCGAAACCCTCACGTCTAAAAATGGAGTATTGATATGACGGGCAACTCCGCGCTCATGCTGGCGCTGGTATGTGGACTCATCGCAGTCGTCTACGGCTTCTGGGCTCGAAGCTGGATTCTTTCTCAGGACGCGGGCAACCCCCGCATGCAAGAAATCGCCGCGGCCATTCAAACCGGTGCAGCGGCCTATCTGGCCAGACAGTACAAGACCATCTCGGTCGTCGGCGTCATCCTGGCTGTGCTGATCGCTGTGTTTCTTGACGCCAAGACGGCGATCGGCTTTGTGGTCGGCGCGGTGCTATCAGGCGCTTGCGGCTTTATCGGCATGAATGTGTCGGTACGCGCCAACGTACGCACCGCGCAAGCGGCGACCAAGGGCATCGGTCCGGCACTCGATGTGGCCTTCCGCGGCGGTGCCATCACCGGTATGTTGGTCGTCGGACTGGGACTGCTCGGTGTGACTGGCTTTTACTGGTTCCTGGTGGGCAGCAACCCCGCCTCCGACAAAACCCTGGCCGCACTGCTCAACCCGCTGATCGGCTTTGCCTTCGGCTCTTCGCTGATCTCCATCTTTGCGCGCCTGGGCGGCGGCATCTTCACCAAGGGCGCTGATGTCGGCGCCGATCTGGTGGGCAAGGTCGAAGCCGGTATCCCGGAGGACGATCCACGCAACCCAGCGGTGATTGCCGACAACGTCGGCGACAACGTGGGCGACTGCGCCGGCATGGCCGCCGACCTGTTTGAGACCTACGCGGTGACGCTCATTGCAACCATGGTTCTGGGAGCGCTGCTGATCACGGCAGCGCCGCTCAACGCCGTGCTCTACCCCCTGGGCCTGGGTGCAGTCTCGATTGTGGCCTCTATCATCGGCTGCTTCTTCGTCAAGGCATCGCCGGGCATGAAGAACGTGATGCCTGCTCTGTACAAAGGCCTGGCGATTGCCGGCGCTCTGTCCCTGGTGGCGTTCTACTTCGTGACCCAATGGATGATGCCCGACAACGTTCTGGGCGCTGCGGGCAGCCAGATGAAGCTCTTTGGCAGCTGTGTGGTCGGACTGGTGCTCACCGCCTTGCTGGTCTGGATCACCGAGTTCTACACGGGTACGCAGTACGCGCCCGTGCAGCACATCGCGCAGGCCTCGACCACCGGCCATGGCACCAACATCATTGCCGGCCTGGGCGTGTCCATGCGCTCGACCGCCTGGCCGGTGATCTTCGTGTGTATCGCCATCCTCGTGGCCTACAACTTGGCTGGCCTTTACGGCATTGCGGTGGCCGCCATGTCCATGCTCAGCATGGCCGGCATCATCGTTGCGCTTGATGCCTACGGCCCCATCACCGACAACGCCGGCGGTATTGCCGAGATGTCCGAGTTGCCGGCCTCGGTGCGCGACATCACCGACCCGCTCGACGCCGTGGGCAACACCACCAAGGCCGTCACCAAAGGCTATGCGATCGGCTCGGCCGGCCTGGCAGCGTTGGTGCTGTTTGCCGACTACACCTACAAGCTCGAAAGCTACGGCAAGGCCATCAGCTTTGACCTAAGCGATCCGATGGTCATCGTCGGCCTGTTCATCGGCGGCCTCATCCCCTACCTGTTTGGCGCCATGGCCATGGAGGCGGTCGGCCGCGCGGCTGGCTCGGTGGTGGTCGAGGTGCGGCGGCAGTTCAAGGAGATCAAGGGCATCATGGAAGGCACGGCCAAGCCCGAATACGGCCGCGCCGTCGACATGCTGACCGGCGCCGCCATCAAGGAAATGATGATCCCTTCGCTGCTGCCAGTGGTGGTGCCGATCGCAGTCGGCCTGATCCTCGGCCCCAAAGCCCTGGGCGGCTTGCTGATGGGCACCATCATCACCGGCCTGTTCGTGGCCATCTCCATGTGCACCGGTGGCGGCGCTTGGGACAACGCCAAGAAGTACATCGAAGACGGCCATCACGGCGGCAAAGGCTCGGAAGCGCACAAGGCGGCCGTCACCGGTGACACCGTGGGCGATCCCTACAAGGACACGGCCGGCCCCGCGGTCAACCCCTTGATCAAGATCATCAACATCGTCGCACTGCTCATCGTGCCCCTGATGATGAAGTTCCATGCCGATGCGCAGGCCGCGCCCGCTGCGCCGCCCGCTCCCGCAGCGGCCGTGAGCGCACCCGCAGCACCCGCAGCGCCCGCTGCCACACCGGCAGCCTCTGAGGCGGCCGCCGCTGCGCCTGCAGCATCTGCGCCGACAAAATAAGCAACACAATCACTTGATCCTCAAGCCCGCCGGTCACCGAGCGGGCTTTTTTTCGCCTTGCTTTTTGCCGTCATCGTCAGACCCAGGAAAACCCGCAAGCCGCTTGCCGAGCAAATTTGTATGATGACCTGACAAACTGGTTTATCTGCAATGCGCCGCGACCTGCTCGAACTGCTGCCCAGCCACCCGACCCTGACCGATCAGGTGGCGGCGCAGTTGCTCAGCCGCATCGAAGACGGCGCACTAGAGGCCAATGAGCGCTTGCCCACCGAGACCCAGATGTCGGCGCAGTTTGGCGTCTCCAGAACTGTGGTGCGTGAGGCGGTGAGCCGGCTCAAGTCCATGGGCCGCCTGGTCTCGCGGCAGGGCTCAGGGGTCTTCGTCGCACCGGCGCACAGTGCCCGCGCGCTCGCCTTTGATCCGTCGGTGCTCCAGTCCATGGACGCCGTGCTGCAAGTCGTCGAGGTCAGGCGCGTCCTGGAGGGCGAAGTCTGCGCGCTGGCCGCTCAGCGCATCGATGCCCGCAAGGCCCAGCACATGCGCGAGGCGCTCGATCGCCTCAAGCTGGCCGTGGCACAGGGCCACGACGGGGTCGAAGAAGACTTGGCCTTTCACCGCAGCATTGCGCGAGCCGCCGACAACCCACATTTTGAACACCTGCTCGGATTTTTAGAGCAGTACCAGCGCCATGCCATGCGCGTCACCCGGGCCAACGAGTCGATGCACCAGGACTTTTTGGGTGCCGTCAACCGCGAGCACGAAGCCATCGCCACAGCAATCACCCGGGGCGATGTTGCCGCTGCACGGCGTGCGGCTGTGAGGCACATGGCCAATGCAGCCCAACGCATTGAACAGGCCGACCCGCAGACCAAGCGCGCCTTGCGCCAATTGCTCGGGCAGCCAGAGTCCATCTGATACCAAACACAGCATGCAAACACCACACAGCAAAACACTGGGCGTCGTCGGTCTGGGGTCGATGGGCATGGGCGCTGCAGGCTCTGCCCTGCGCGCAGGCGTTGCCACCTGGGG
>JBILGP010000040.1:0-8543 GCA_044350985.1 Polaromonas sp.
TGTCAACCTGGCCATGGTCAGAGGTGGCCGGCACTTGGGCGATCGGGCTTACTTTCCAAGCCATGTGGAAAGTGCCGCCGAACTGGCCGAACTGGCCGAACTCAGCGAAGACGGTGCTGATGGCAGCGGTGCAGCGGGCGGCTGCGCCGATCAGGATGCTCAGGCAGACGGCGATCAGTGCGCAGTGCCGACCCGCAAGGTCGAGACCCTGGTGCTGCAAGCCTTTTTGGCCCAGCATTACATCGATCTGCCGCCGCCTCCCACCCTTGTGCTCAGCCATGCGGTCGGCCCTGGTCTGATCGAGCTGCTGTGCGAGCAGTCGGGGGTGAAGATCCAGGCGGTACACAAGCCGCGCGAGCAGCGCCGCATCTGGCTCGAGATGGCGCAAAAAAATGTCGAATTGCAGTTGGCGCGCTTGCTGGCCGAGGAGGGCTCGCAGCAGGCCCGCACCCATGCGTTGGCGCTGGCCTTGGATCTGCCCCAGGCCGACCTTCAGGCATTGCGCATCGAGTGCTTTGACGTCTCGCACACCGGCGGTGAGGCCACCCAAGCATCGTGCGTGGTATTCGCCCAGCATCGCATGCAGGCGGCGCAATACAAGCGCTACAGCATCGAAGGGGTCACGCCGGGCGACGACTATGCCGCCATGCGACAGGTGTTGCTGCGCCGCTACCGACCCGTGGCCGAGGCGCTGCGCGAGGGCGAACCGGCTTCTGAGCGGCTGCGCATGCCTGACTTGGTGCTGATCGACGGCGGCAAGGGCCAGGTCACCGTGGCCCGCGAGGTGTTTGAAGAGCTGGGATTGGACTTGGGTCTGATCGTGGGCGTCGAGAAGGGCCAGGGTCGCAAGGTGGGACTGGAGGAACTGGTGTTTGCCGATGGCCGCGAAAAGGTCTACCTTGGCAGTGATTCGGCGGCCCTGATGCTGGTGGCCCAGATCCGCGATGAAGCCCATCGCTATGCCATCACCGGGATGCGCGCCAAGCGCGACAAGGTCCGCGTGACCAGCCGGCTCGAGGACATTGCCGGCATTGGTCCCAAAAAGCGGGCCAGTTTGCTGCGCCGTTTTGGCGGTATTGCAGGAGTGGGCGCCGCCAGCGTGGAGGATCTGGCCGGTGTGGAGGGTATCTCCAAGGCTCTGGCGCAGGACATCTACCGCGCCTTGCACTGAGGCGGCCCGGGCGGGGCGTACCCGTCGAGTCGCCGGAGCCGAGCGGCCAGGGGCCTGCCAGCCCAGCCGCGCCCATGGCCGGCTCATGCCAAAATCGGCCGCCATGTTCTTGACCATTCCCACCCTGATGACGTGGACGCGCATTGTGGCGATTCCGCTGATCGTCGGCGTGTTCTACCTGGATCTGCCGCAGGACAAGCGCAACGTGGTGGCGACGGTCATGTTTGTGGTGTTTGCCCTGACCGACTGGCTCGACGGGTATCTG
Organism: Polaromonas sp.; assembly: GCA_044350985.1. Classification (GTDB taxonomy): domain Bacteria; phylum Pseudomonadota; class Gammaproteobacteria; order Burkholderiales; family Burkholderiaceae_C; genus Polaromonas. The sequence continues at coordinate 1,437 of JBILGP010000040.1, forward strand.
GCACGCCGGCTCAACCAGACCTCGGCTTTTGGCGCTTTTCTCGACCCGGTGGCCGATAAATTTTTGGTTTGTGCCTGCTTGCTGGTGCTGCTGGACTTGCAGCGCGTCAACGTGTTCGTGGCCTTGATCATCATTGGGCGAGAGATCGCGATTTCGGCGCTGCGCGAATGGATGGCCACCATCGGTGCCAATCGCAGTGTGGCGGTTCACCGGGTGGGCAAGATCAAGACGGGCGTGCAGATGGTGGCGATCGGTTTTCTGCTATTCGACGGGCATTTTCTGGGCTTGATCGACACACGCACCTGGGGCACGGCGCTGATCTGGCTGTCGGTGGTGCTGACGGTCTGGTCCATGGTTTACTACCTGCAAAAAGCCATTCCCGAAATTCGCGCCCGGTCCCGATGACGCCACCTGCTGCTGCATCGGCCTGGGTGCGCCTCATGCCCTGGGTTTTTGTGCTGATCTGGAGCACGGGCTTTATCGTCGCCAAATACGGCTTGCCCCATGCGCCGCCGCTCGGTTTTCTGGTCGGACGTTATGTGTTTTCCATCGCCTGCTTCTTGGCCTGGATACTCTGGAGTCGGGCCCAGTGGCCCGAAGACGCCCGGCAATGGTGGCATCTGGCCGTCACCGGCGTGTTGATGCATGGCTGCTACCTTGGTGGGGTTTGGTTTGCGGTGGAGCACGGCATGGGTTCAGGGCTGGCCGCCTTGATTGTGGGTTTGCAGCCGGTGCTGACCGCGCTGTGGGTCTCGGGCATGATGGGCGCGACGGTCACTCGCACCCAGTGGCTGGGACTGTTGCTCGGTCTGGGCGGCCTTTTGCTCGTGGTCGGTCGCAAGCTCCTGGCCGGCACCGAGGTGTCGGTGCTAACCGTCTCGGCCACCGTGTTTGCGCTGCTGGCCATTACGGCCGGAACGCTCTACCAAAAACGCTTTGTCCGCTCCACTGACGTGCGCACAGCCAACCTGATCCAGCTTGCTGCTGCCCTGGTTGTCACATGGCCCTTGAGTCAACTCGAGGCCGAACCCATGGTCTGGAACCTGCAGCTCATCGGTGCCATGGCCTGGGCGGTGCTTGCGTTGACCCTGGGTGGCAGCTCCTTGCTCTATCTGCTGATTCGGCGTGGCGCCGCCACCGCAGTGACCAGCCTGTTTTACCTCGTTCCGCCGACCACCGCGGTCATGGCGTGGCTGCTCTTTGACGAGTTGATCACGCTGACCACCGTGCTGGGGACTGCCTTGACCGCATTGGGCGTGGCCCTGGTGGTGCGCCAGCCCAGCCCGAAAGATTGACAATACACATCCTTTAACGAAACAAGAGGTGTTCCATGGCAGGTCAACATCGCATCGCCGTCATCGCTGGCGACGGCATCGGCAAGGAGGTCATGCCCGAGGGGCTGCGCGTGCTCGATGCCGTCGGCCGCAAGTTCGGCATCGATCTGCGCTTTGACGTGTTCGACTTTTCCTGCTGGGACTACTGCGAAAAACACGGCCAGATGCTGCCCGACAACTGGAAGGACCAGATCGGCGGGCACGATGCGATTTACTTCGGCGCCGTGGGCTGGCCCGAGAAGATTGCCGACCATGTGTCGCTGTGGGGTTCTTTGCTGCTGTTTCGCCGCGAGTTTGACCAGTACATCAATTTGCGTCCGGCGCGCCTGATGCCGGGCATCGTGGCGCCGGTGGTGCGCAAGGACGGAAGTCGGCGTGAGCCCGGTGAGATCGACTTTTACATCGTGCGCGAGAACACCGAGGGCGAATACTCCAGCATTGGCGGGCGTGCCTTTGCCGGAACCGACCGCGAGTTCGTGCTGCAAGAGTCGGTGTTCACACGCACCGGTGTGGACCGTGTCCTCAAGTTCGCATTTGATCTGGCGCAGTCCCGCCCCAAAAAGCATCTGACGAGCGCGACCAAATCCAACGGCATCTCGATTTCGATGCCTTACTGGGACGAGCGCGTGGCCGAAATGGCCAAGGCTTACCCAGAGGTCAGGCTCGACAAATTTCACATCGACATCCTCACCGCGCACTTTGTTCAGCGTCCCGACTTTTTCGACGTGGTGGTGGCCAGCAATCTGTTTGGTGACATTCTCAGCGACCTTGGGCCGGCGTGTACCGGCACCATCGGCATCGCGCCGAGCGCCAACCTCGACCCTCAGCGACGCTTCCCCTCGCTGTTCGAGCCGGTGCATGGCTCTGCGCCCGACATCGCGGGGCGCCAGATTGCCAACCCGATCGGCCAGATCTGGTGCGGCGCCATGATGCTTGAGTTTCTTGGGCATCAGGCGGCGCACGATGCCATCGTGCGGGCCATCGAAACGGTGTTGGCGCCTGGCAGCGGAGCGCCACGCACGCCCGACCTGGGTGGCACGGCCGGTACGCAAGATCTGGGTCGAGCCATCGAGCAAGCCTTGATGGCCCAATGATGGTGCATCGTTTGGTCCGGCGTCGCCCGATGCCGCTGCGCGATTGGGTCTAGAATCCGCCTCCGCCGCGCACCGACTCGGTCAATGCCGCCGGCCCTGGATTTGCTGCACTGTTTATCCCCTATCACTGCATTGCCCAAGGACAACCCGTGAACAAAAATGAATTGATCGAGCACATCGCCAACCAGGCCGATCTTTCCAAAGCCGCTTCGGGACGCGCGCTCGAAGCGATTTTGTCGGCGGTCAAGACCACCCTGAAAAAGGGCGGTGAGGTTTCTCTGGTGGGTTTTGGCACCTTTGCCGTCACCAAGCGTGCTGGGCGAACCGGCCGCAATCCACGCACCGGAGAGCCGATTAAAATCAAGTCGGCAAAGATCCCTAAATTTCGTCCTGGTAAGGCGCTCAAGGACGCATTGAACTGACCGTCATAATTCCTCGTGTTGAGGTGGGGTGCTTAGCTCAGTTGGTAGAGCGGCGCCCTTACAAGGCGTAGGTCGGGGGTTCGAGCCCCTCAGCACCCACCACCGGCAACCGGGCAGACAGGCGAACGAGAGTTCGCCTTTTTTGCGTAGGGGATCGGATCAGTCACCGACAATAGGCACCCCAGGCCCCACCGCACTTTTTACGCGCCGCAGGAAACCACCCATGTTCGACTTCATACGCAAGCACACCAAGATCACCATGGGTTTGCTGTTTCTGCTCATCGTGCCTTCTTTCGTTCTGCTTGGCCTGAACGATTATGGGCAGCGAGAGGGCACGGTGGTTGTGGCCACGGTCGACGGGCGGGATATCAGCCAGGCCGATTGGGATAACGCGCATCGACAGGAAGTTGACCGTTTGCGCGCTCAAATGCCCGGACTCGACCTTAAGCTGCTCGACACCCCGGAGGCCAAGTATTCGACGCTCGAGCGCTTGGTGCGTGAGCGTGTGATCGCGGCGGCAGCTGAGCAGCTCAAGTTGGCCACCAGCGACCAGCGTCTGGCCAACGAGTTGCAGGCCAACCCCCAGATCGCCATGCTGCGCAAGGCCGACGGCACCTTGGACATGGATCGCTACAAGCAGCTGCTCAGCAGCCAGGGCATGACGCCCGAAATGTTCGAGGCCAGTGTGCGAAGCGAGATGTCGACCCGTCAGGTTCTGGTCGGTGTGTTGGGCACGGCGACTGCCGCCCGCGCGGTGGCCGATGCGGCGCTGGCCGCTTACTTCGATCAGCGGGCGGTGGAACTGGCGCACTTCAAACCCTCGGCCTATATCGACAAGCTCAAGCCGACCGAAGAGGAGTTGCAGCAATACCATCAGGCCAAGGCGTCCGAGTTCATGTCCAGGGAGCAGGCCGATATCGAGTACCTCGTGCTCGACGCGCAGACGGTGAGCAACAGCTTGCAGGTCAGTCAGGCCGAGCTCAAGAGTTACTATGAACAAAACGCCCAGCGTATGGCGGGCAAGCAAGAGCGCCGGGCCAGCCACATATTGATCAATGCCCCCAAGGATGCTCCCGCTGCACAGCGCGAGGCAGCCAAAGCCAAGGCCAGCGAACTTCTGGTGCAAGCACGAAAAGCGCCTGAGCGGTTTGCCGAACTGGCGCGCAAAAACTCGCAAGACAGTGGTTCGGCCAAGGATGGGGGTGACCTGGATTACTTCAGCCGTGGCGCCATGGTCAAACCCTTTGAGGATGCGGTGTTTGCGCTCGAAAAAGGGCAGGTCAGCGATCTGGTCGAGACCGACTTTGGCTACCACATCATTCGTCTGACCGATATCCGCTCGCCCAAGGTGCGCAGCTTTGAGGAAATGAAAGACGAGCTGACGGCAGAAATCAAGAAGCAGCAGCTGCAGAAAAAATACGCCGAGGCGGCCGAGCTGTTCAGCAGCGCCGTCTACGAACAGTCCGACAGCCTCAAGCCGGCTGCCACCAAAGTGGGCCTGCAAATTCAAAGTGCCCAGCGGGTCGCCCGCGCCCCAGCGCCTGACGCCAGGGGCCCCCTGACCCATCCCAAGCTGCTGGCCGCAATCTTTTCGGGAGATGCGATCGAGAAGAAGCGCAACACCGAAGCGGTCGATGTTGGGGGTGGGACGCTGGTGTCTGCGCGCATCGCACAGCACATGCCTGCGCGTCAACTGCCCTTCAATGAGGTGCGCGAGCAGGTCAAGAGCCGGTGGTTGGCCGAGCGCAGCGCAGAACAGGCTCGCAAGGAGGGCGCTGATCGGCTGGCGCAATGGCAGGCCAAGCCCGGTGAGGCCAAGCTGCCCGAATCGCTCACGCTGTCACGACTCGACGCGTCCAGATTTCCCGCTCCCGTGCTCAATACCGCTTTGCGGGCCGACCCTGCTCAGTTGCCCGTCTTCAAAGGTGTGGACCTTGGACGCGAAGGCTATGTTGTCTTGAAGGTGGTGCAAGTGCTGCCCAGGCCTGAACGCAAGGCGCAGGAGCTCGAGCAGGCACGTGCCCAATACACGCAGTGGTGGAGCAACGCCGAGGGCCTGGCCTATTACAAGCTCCTGCAAGAGCGCTTCAAGGTTGAGTTCAAGGTGACCAAGCCGGCTGCGGCAGACTCGGCCAAAGGCTAACGCCTTGCTGCCGTGCAGGGCCTGTCTTGGTCGCAGGAAGGCCCAGTGTCAATCAGATGCGGGCTGTCCGGCCCGCTATAATCTCGGGTTCGCGGTGGCTGTAGCTCAGTTGGTAGAGTCCAGGATTGTGATTCCTGTCGTCGTGGGTTCGAGTCCCATCAGCCACCCCAAATAAAAAAAGGACCTGGCGCCATTGGCGGCCAGGTCCTTTTCATTGAATTGATTATCTCGTGCGTGCTGCGACGCGCCTTCATTGTCCTGGTGCAGGTTACTCTGAAGATTTTCCAGCCCGCTTGACCGCATGCCGGGTGTTCAGGATCAGCCGCCCATTGTCTTCAATGAACTCCAGACCCAGCGTGCCGGGCACCAGCTGTTTGACTCTCTTGTCGCCGCTGACGCTTTGCAGTTGAAGGTACTTGCGTTTTCTCAGTCGCATCAGGCGCTTGTGCAAGGTCGCCGGCGAGCCCAAGTAGGCCAGGGCGATGGCTTGGCGCACGGTCATCGGCTCGCCGTTGGCCCAGCGCAGGGCCACAATTTCGAGCAACGCCTTCTCGTTGGGATCGAGCAGGCCCGCATCGTCGCGCCGGCCTTTCTTTTCGGCCGCAGCTTCGGTTGCGCCCAGGTAACGAATATAGGCGTTGAAGTTCGCCGTGTTGGGGGGGAGCAGTTTGGCAACTGCCTCAGGCTCGACCGCAGGCTTGGAATTCTTCGGTGGGCGTCCCCGCCGCGGTGCGGAGGTCGCTTGCGCACTACTCGCCGCCTCGGCGGGCAGGGCATTTTCTTTGTTCATGTTGTCTCCGTTCACAGTGACCGTCCTTCATGGCTCAAAGAGGCGGTACGAACCTCCCGCAGCCGCGGCGGACTGGAAAATTGGGAGATCGGTCCAAACATGGGTAGCGGATGCTTTCCCAATCGTTAACGATTGTAATTGATTGTCCACGTTTGTGCTGTTATTTATTCACAAAGCGAGCTACAGACATCCAGTTGGTGCTGGATCGCAGGCCCGAAGTACGGGTGGGCAAGTCGATGCCGCACCAGCAGCCTGGGCACGGCCCAAGCCTTAGAATCCCCGCATGAAAATCCTGATCAGCAACGACGACGGCTATCAGGCGCCCGGCATCGTGGCCTTGTACGAAGCCCTCAAGGCGGTGGCCGATGTCGATGTGGTTGCCCCCGAGCACAACAACAGTGCCAAGTCCAATGCCTTGACCCTGCATTCGCCGCTTTATGTGCACACGGCGGCCAACGGATTTCGATACGTCAACGGCACGCCGGCCGATTGCGTGCACATCGCGCTGACGGGGTTGCTTGGCTACCGGCCGGACCTGGTGGTCTCGGGGATCAACAACGGTGCCAACATGGGCGATGACACCATCTACTCGGGCACGGTCGGCGCTGCCATGGAGGGGTATTTGTTCGGGATTCCAGCCATTGCCTTCTCGCAAACCGAGAAAGGCTGGGCTCATCTGGACGTGGCGGCGCGCAAGGCGCGCGAGTTGGTCGAGCAGTTGACCAGCCCTTCAGGCAGTCTGGGCCAGGGGCCGTTGCCGTGGCTGCTCAACGTGAACATTCCCAATTTACCGGCCGAGCAGGTCAAGGCGGTGCGCGTGGCCCGCTTGGGTCGGCGCCATGCCGCCGAGCGGGTGATCACGCAAACCAGCCCGCGCGGTGAAACCATGTACTGGATTGGCAGTGCCGGTGCAGCCAAGGATGAGGGCGAGGGTACCGACTTCCATGCTGCGGCCCAGGGCCACGTCACGGTCACGCCTCTGCAGGTCGACCTCAGCGATCACGAGCGGCTGCCCTGGTGGCAGCAGCAACTGCGTGCATGAGCCGAACCGGTAAGCCGTTCGCCCAGCCCCCGGCCCAGGATTGGGTGCGCCGGCCCGCATTTCCCGCGCGGCTCGAGCCGGCTCGAGTGCTGCCTCAAGTGCCGCCTCAAGTGCCGCCTTCCGGCCAGGCTGCTCGTCAACCGCCGACGCAGGCTAGGCCACACATCACGGTCCCCGATACCCAGGCCGTGCGCGCCAACATGGTGCGCAAGCTGGCTGCACAGGGAGTGCGCGAACAGCGGGTGCTGGCGGCGATGGAGGCCATCGAGCGGCATCGTTTCG
>JBILGP010000041.1:0-8469 GCA_044350985.1 Polaromonas sp.
AACGCTTGCGTTCGGTCATCAGGCTTTTTTCTGAAGCAGTCGCGCAGGCGGTGCCGACCTGTCAGCAAGAGGGGCAGCAGACTCAAAGTCCACGCAGGGCATCGGCCGGGTAGCCCGGTCGATTGCGGCAATCGTCGATGTACTGCTCGATGATGGACTCGAAGGAAGCATCGGGATGCAGCCCGAGCGCGCCCGCGCGATCGGCGCTCGACCCCTTGGCCCAGTTGCCCACGATGGCGGCAATGCGTTCGTCCTTTTCAAAGCGCACCCGCTCGCGCACCGCCTTGCCGGCAACTTTTTCGAGGGCCGCCAGCATCTGGCCGACGGTCACGTTCAGGCCCGGCAGGTTAAGAGCCAGCCTCGCGCCGATTGCTTGCCGGTCGGCCTCGAAGACCCGGATCAGCCCGGCGATTGTGTTGCCTGGCGATGAGACCGGGTGCGACACGCTGGCGTCGACCGGGCAGGTGGTGGCCACGCCGGCCAGCGGCTCACGGATGATGCCGCTGAAAAAAGACGAGGCCGCGCCGTTGGGCTTGCCCGGCCTGACGGTGACCGTCATCAGGCGCGCCGATCGGCCGTCGATAAAGCCTTTGCGGGTGTGGTCGGCAATCAGGTATTCAAGCATCAGCTTGTGCGTCCCGTACGAGGTCTGTGGCGAGGGCAGGTGGGTGTCGCTGACCCGCTCGGGCATGGGGTTGCCTTGCTCGGGGCCAAAGACCGCCACCGAGCTGGCAAAAACGAAGCGGCTGGCCTTGCCTGAGGCGCGGATGCTGTCGAGCAGCAGCCGCGTGCTGTCGAGGTTGGAGCGCAGGCCCAGGTCAAAGTCCAGCTCGCACTCGCCGGAAACCGCCGAGGCCAGATGAAAGACGCCGTCAAAGCCGCTGGCCAGCAGCTCGCCTTGCGTGAGCATGGGCCCGGCGTGGCCACGCACGCGCGCATCGGCCAGCAGGTCGGCCGGTGCGGGGAACAGGTCGGCGATGACCAACTCCTTGACCTCCTGGCCCCCAAGATGGCCGCGCCGCAAAATCTCGCGTGCAAGACGCGCGCCCACAAAGCCGGCTCCGCCGGTGACCAAGATCCGCATGGCTGAGTCCTTATTCAGTGGTTGTCTTTGGGCACGGCCGCACCGCGCTGGCCCACCAGAAAGTCCAGATCGGCGCCCTCGTCGGCTTGCAGCACATGGTCGATATAGAGCTTCCAGTAGCCTGAGTTCATGGCGGGGGCGGGTTTTTCCCACAGGGCCAATCGCCGCGCCAACTCCTCGTCGCTGATCAGCAGTTGCAGCTTGCGCTCGGGCACGTTGAGCTCGATGAGGTCGCCGTTCTTGACCACGGCCAGCGGGCCGCCAGCCGCAGCCTCGGGCGCGGTGTGCAACACCACCGTGCCGTAGGCGGTGCCGCTCATGCGCGCGTCACTGATGCGCACCATGTCGGTGATGCCCTTGCGCAGCACCTTGGGCGGCAGCGGCATGTTGCCGACCTCGGCCATGCCCGGATAGCCTTTGGGTCCACAGTTCTTGAGCACCAGGATGCAGCTTTCGTCGACATCGAGGTTTTCGTCGTCGATGCGTCTGTGGAAGTCGTCGCTGTCTTCGAACACGACCGCACGGCCCGTGTGCACCATGAGCGCCGGCGTGGCCGCACTGGGCTTGATGACCGCACCGCGCGGCGCCAGGTTGCCGCGCAAAATCGCAATGCCGGCTTTTTCCTTGAACGGGGCCTTGAAGGTCTTGATGACGCGAGGGTCGTAGTTGACCGCATCGGCGATGTTCTCGGCCACCGTCTTGCCGCTGGCCGTCACGATGTCGCGGTGCAGCAGGTGCTCGATCTCCTTCATCACCACGGGCAGGCCGCCGGCGTAGCAGAAGTCTTCCATCAGGTGCTCGCCCGAGGGTTGCAGATTGAGCAGGCAGGGCAGCTCGCTGCCCAGGCGCTCGAAGTCGTCGACCGTGAGCTTGATGCCCAGCCGGCCGGCAATGGCAATGAGGTGGATCACCGCATTGGTCGAGCCGCCGATGGCCGCCAGCGTGCGGATGGCGTTTTCGAAGGCTTCGCGGGTGAGCACCTTGCTGATGGTCTGGTCGGTGTGCACCATCTCAACGATGCGCCGCCCCGCTTGCCGCGCCAGCACATTGCGCCGACCGTCGACCGCCGGGTAGGCGGCGTTACCGGGCAGGCCGATGCCCAGTGCCTCGACCATGCAGGCCATGGTGCTGGCCGTGCCCATGGTCATGCAGTGGCCGTGGCTGCGGTGCATGCAGCTTTCGGCTTCAAAAAAGTCTTTGAGCTTGAGCGTGCCGGCGCGTACCTGTTCGCTCATGCTCCACACGCCCGTGCCCGAACCGAGTTCCTGGCCGCGCCATTTGCCGTTGAGCATGGGACCACCGGAGACGCCGATGGAGGGCAGGCCCACGCTGGAGGCGCCCATCAGCAGCGAAGGCGTGGTCTTGTCGCAGCCCATGAGCAGCACCACGCCGTCAATCGGGTTGCCGCGGATGCTTTCTTCGACATCCATGCTGGCCAGGTTGCGGTAGAGCATGGCGGTGGGGCGCAGCAAGGTTTCGCCCAGCGACATGACCGGAAATTCAAGCGGAAAGCCGCCGGCCTCATAGACCCCCACCTTGACCTGCTCGGCCAGGGTGCGAAAGTGCGAGTTGCAGGGGGTCAGTTCGCTGAAGGTGTTGCAGATGCCGATGACCGGGCGGCCGTCGAACTGGTCGTGCGGCACGCCCTTGCCCTTGACCCAGCTGCGGTAGGCAAAGCCGTCGCGGTCCTGGCGGCCAAACCATTGCTGGGAGCGCAATTCGGAGGGTTTCTTGCGGGCGGGCGAGCTCATGGGCGGTGCGTCCTTTAGCGGCAAAACAGGGGACTCTAATCATATGATGTTTGGTGGCCGCGGGACTCCCGGAAAACCCGAGGGCGCATCACGCATGGATGCCGGAGGGCTTGCCGATCAAGGGTTTTCCTGAGTGGGGTGGGGCCTGTTATTCATCATATGATTGACGCCAAAGCTCTGCACGCCATGGTCAAAAACATCCACGGACACACGCTGGAACGACTCGGTTTGTCCGTCGTTTCGGGTCGGCACGCGGTGGGCGCCAGCCTGCCGCCCGAGCCGATGCTGTGCGAGCAGATGGGGGTGAGTCGCACCGTGGTGCGCGAGGCCATCAAGTCCCTGGCGGCCAAGGGCTTGCTGGTCACCGGCCCCAAGCTGGGCACGCGGGTGCGACCGGCCGATGAATGGAACTGGTTTGACCCAGACGTGATCGCTTGGCAGGCGCAGGCCGGCCTGACCCCGGAGTTCGTGCGCGATCTGCAGGAGCTGCGTCTGGTGGTCGAGCCCGCTGCGGTGCGCATGGCGGCGGCCAAGGCGAACGCAGCAGACATTGTTTTTCTGGAGCAGGCCTACAGCGGCATGAAGCAAGCCATCGAATTTGGCGGCGATTATGTCGTGCATGACCTGCGCTTTCACCAAGGCTTGCTGCTGGCCTCGCACAACCGCATGATGGTGCAGATGGGGCGTGCGCTCAGTTCCCTTCTGCGCATGAGTTTTGAGATTTCCACCCGCATCAAGGACGGTCCGCGCGAATCCTTGCCGCTGCACCGGGCGGTGCTCGATGCGGTGATTGCGCATGCACCGGAGCAGGCCGAGCGGGCCCTGATGGTGCTGATCGAGGCGGCCAACGACGACATCGACCATGTGTTGGCGACGCGGCGCCGATTGCCGCGGGTCGCCGGTGCGGCAAAGCGCCTGCTGGCCGCTTGAAGGGAGAAGCTGGGTGCAAAGGCTGATTGATCTGTTTTTCAAGGCGCTCGAAGCCATCATCGTGGCCTGCCTGGTGGCGATGGTGGTCATGGTGTTTGGCAACGTGGTTCTGCGCTACACCATGAATTCCGGGATTTTGATCTCGGAGGAAATGTCGCGCTATTGCTTCATCTGGCTGACCTATGTCGGTGCCATGGTGGCCATGCGTGAAAAGGGTCACCTGGGCGTGGACACGCTGGTCAGGCGCCTGCCGGTGCTGGGCAAGAAGGTTTGCCTCTTCCTCAGCGAAGTCCTCATGCTCATTTGCAACTTGCTCTTCTTGCAGGGCACCTGGCGCATGCACGAGCTGCAGGTGACCAACGTCTCGCCGGTGGTGGGCATCTCCATGATCTGGATTTATGGCGTGGGCTATGTGGTGTCGGTGGTCATGGCCCTGATCAATCTGCACATGCTCTACAAGCTTTTGACGGGTCAGCTTGAAGAAAACGATCTGGTGGTGGTCATTGAGTCGGAAGGCCTTCCCGAGGCAGCGACTGCCCAAAGCGGCGGGGTGCGCAAATGACCGTCAGCATCTTCATCTTGAGCTTGCTTGGCGCCATGGCGCTGGGCATGCCGATTGCGTACGCGCTGCTGGTCTGTGGCCTGTCGCTGATGGCCTATCTGGCCGCCACCGGCGTGATCCCGTCCTTTGACAGCCAGATCCTGGCGCAGCGCTTCGTCGACGGCGCCGACAATTTCCCCTTGCTGGCGGTGCCGTTTTTCCTGCTTGCCGGCGAGTTCATGAATGCTGGTGGCTTGAGCCGGCGCATCGTCAATATGGCGATGGCCTGGGTCGGGCATTTCCGTGGCGGCCTGGGCTATGTGGCGGTGATGGCGGCCATCATCATGGCGTCGCTGTCGGGCTCGGCGGTGGCCGACACCGCTGCGCTGGCCGCGCTGCTCATTCCCATGATGCGCAAAGCCGGCTACGACGTGGGCCGATCGGCCGGTCTGATCGCCTCGGGCGGCATCATCGCGCCGGTGATTCCGCCCTCGATCGGCTTCATCATCTTCGGCGTGGCGGCCAATGTGTCGATCACCAAGCTGTTTTTGGCTGGCATCGTGCCCGGCATCATGATGGGCATTGCAATTGGTATCGCCTGGTGGTGGGTCGCGCGCCGCGACCAGGTTCAACCTGGCGAGCGCATGAACCTGCGCCAGCGCTTGCAGGCCACGCGCGAGGGGCTGCTGGCCCTGGCCTTGCCGGTGATCATCATTGGCGGCATGAAGATCGGGGCCTTCACCCCCACAGAGGCAGCGGTGGTGGCCGCCGTCTACAGCTTTGTGATCGGTGCTTTCGTCTACCGCGAGATCAAGTTCTCGGCCCTGTACCAGCTGATTTTGACCGCCGGCAAGACCACTGCGGTCATCATGTTCCTGGTGGCTGCCGCCATGGTCAGTGCCTGGCTCATCACCGTGGCCAACATTCCGGCCGAAGTGGCCAAGATGATGGAGCCCTTCATGGACAACAAGATGTTGCTCATGGTGGTGCTGATGCTGCTGGTCATTGTGGTGGGCACCGCCTTGGACTTCACGCCCACCGTGCTGATCTTGACCCCCGTGCTCATGCCGTTGGTCAAGCAAGCTGGCATCGATCCGGTGTACTTTGGCGTGCTCTTCATCATGAACAACGCCATTGGCCTGATCACACCGCCCGTGGGCACTGTGCTCAATGTGGTCTGTGGTGTGGCCAAGATCAGCATGGACCGTGCCTTTTGGGGGGTGTTGCCTTTCCTGGTGGCGCAATTGTTCGTGCTGGCTTTGTTGATTGCTTTTCCCCCCCTGGTTCTCGTCCCGCTCAAGTGGATGTTGAGCTGATTTTTCAACCCTGTGTGCATGTCAAAGGAGACATTTATGTTCAAACGCAGAAACCTTGCAGCCCTGGTGGCCGGCGCCATGCTGGTGAGCACCAGTGCGCTGGCGCAATTTGCCGATCGCAACATCAAGTTCACCAACGGTGTGAACGAAGACCATCCGGTGGGCGTGGGCGTCAAGAGGATGCAGGAAGTGCTGGCGGCCAAAACCGGCGGCAAGATGAAGATCACCGCCTTCTGGGGCGGCTCGGCCGGCGGCGACCTTCAGGCCAGCCAAGCGCTGCGCGCGGGCACGCAAGAGATGGTCTGCACCTCGAGCTCGCCGCTGGTGGGCATCGTCAAGGAGCTGGGCGTGTTCGATCTGCCCTTCCTGTTTGCCAACGAGAAGGAAGCCGATGCGGTGCTCGACGGCCCGGCTGGGCGTTACTTCAACGCCAGGCTCGAAGCCGCTGGTTTGGTCAACCTGGCCTACTGGGAAAACGGCTTTCGCAACCTGACCAACAGCAAGCGCCCCGTCAACCGCCTGGAGGACTTCGAAGGCGTCAAGCTGCGCGTGATGCAGAACAACATCTTCCTCGACACCTTCCGCACCTTGGGTACCAACGCGGTGCCGATGGCCTTCCCCGAGGTGTTCACCGCTTTGGAAACCCGGACGATTGATGGCCAGGAAAACCCCTTCGTCACCATCGAGACGTCCAAGTTCAACGAGGTGCAGAAGTTTCTGAGCGTCACGCGCCACGCCTACACGCCTTTCCTGGTGCTCTACAGCAAGAAGCTGTGGGACCAGCTCAGCCCGCAAGAGCAGGCGGTGCTGCGTGAGGCGGCCATGGAAGGCCAGAAGGTGCAGCGTGCTGCCAACCGCGCCCTCAACGAGAAGTCGCTGTCGAGCCTGCGCACCAAGGGCATGCAGGTCAACGAGATCACCGCGGCCGAGCAAAACCGCATCCGCGCCCGCGTGGCCTCGGTCTATGACAAGCACAAGGACTCGATTGGCGCCGAAGCCATCAAGCTGGTGCAAGACGAGCTGAGGAAAGCGCGCGGCGGCTGATCGCTTTCTTGTGAAGACCCCGCGACTTCGGTCGCGGGTTTTTTTTGTTCTCCTGGAATCCGCTCATGAAAATCACGCAACTCGAAACCATTCGACTCGGCGAGTTTCCCAACATCCTGTGGGTCAGGCTGCACACCGACGAGGGCCTGGTCGGTCTGGGCGAGACGTTTATGGGCGCGCAGGCCGTCGAGGCCTATTTGCACGAGTGGGCCGCCGCCAAGCTCATCGGGCAGGACCCGCTGGCCATCGAAGCGCGGGCGCGTGATTTGACCGGTTATCTGGGCTGGCGCGGCTCGGGCGTTGAGACGCGCGGCAATTCGGCGATCGACATCGCTTTGTGGGATTTGTTTGGCAAGGCCGCTGGCATGCCGGTGCACACGGCCTTGGGCGGCAAGAGCCGCGACGAGATTCGCATCTACAACACCTGCGCGGGCTACCAGTACATTCGCAGCAACGTCAACCAGAGCAGCTCGAATTGGGGCCTAGGCAACAACGCCGGGCCTTATGAGGATCTGCAGGGCTTTTTGCACCACGCCGACGAGCTGGCCCAGTCGCTGCTTTCTGAGGGCATCACGGGCATGAAGATCTGGCCCTTCGATGTGGCCGCCGAGCAATCCCACGGCCAGTACATCAGCCCGCAGGACCTTGACCGCGCGCTTGAGCCGTTTCGCAAGATTCGCAAGGCGGTGGGTGAGAAGATGGACATCATGGTGGAGTTCCACAGCCTGTGGCGTCTGCCCATGGCCTGCAAAATCTCGCGCGCGCTGCAGGAGTTCAACACCTTCTGGCATGAAGACGCGATTCGCATGGACAGCCTGGATCTGCTCAAGCAGTACGCCCAGGACTGCAAGGCGTTGATCTGCGCCAGCGAGACCCTGAGCTACAAGTGGGGCTTCAAGGACTATCTGCAAACCGGCGTGGCCGGTGTGGCCATGCTCGATCTGAGCTGGTGCGGCGGCTTGACCGAGGCGCGCAAAATCGCCGCCATGGCCGATGCCTGGCAGCTGCCGGTGGCGCCGCACGATTGCACCGGCCCGGTGGTCTGGGCCGCATCGACCCATCTGTCGCTGCACGCACCGAACGCGCTCATTCAGGAAAGTGTGCGAGCCTTCTACAGTGGCTGGTACAAGGAGCTGGTGACTGAGCTGCCGCGCGTGCACAAGGGCATGATCAGCCTCAACGACAAGCCGGGTCTGGGCCTGGAACTGCTGCCCGATCTGCACAAGCGCCCCGACGCCATGGTGCGCACCAGCCGCTGAGGGCCTTCGGGCGTCATCGCCGCGAGGGCGCGGCTCCTACAGCAGTCGCCCTCTGGGCCGATCTCTGCCGCGGGAGCGCCGCCCCCGGCGCGATCGGGCCCCCACCGAACTTGGGGCTTGGATTAGGCCCTCAGTCCTGCCAGCGGGTGTGGAAGTGTCCCGCTCGGTCGGTGCGTTGGTAGCTGTGGGCGCCAAAGTAGTCGCGCTGGGCCTGCAGCAAATTGGCCGGCAGGCGAGGCGAGCGGTAGGCGTCGTAGTAGGCCAGCGAGCTCATGAAGGCTGGCGCGGCCACGCCATGCAGGGCGCTCAGCGCCACCACTTCGCGCAGGTCTTGCTGGGCCTGTGCCATCAGTGCCGCAAAGCGGGGCGCCAGCAGCAGATTGCTCAACGCCGGTTCGGCTTCGTGCGCCTGTCGGATGTCTTCGAGCAGTCGGGCCCGGATGATGCAGCCTGCCCGCCAAACGCCTGCGATGGTGGCCATCGGCAATTGCCAGCCGTATTGCAGGTCAGCCGCACGCATCAGTGCAAAACCCTGAGCGTAGGC
>JBILGP010000042.1:0-8453 GCA_044350985.1 Polaromonas sp.
GATTGCGGCCGCCTTTTGCACCCGCGTCTCGATTTCCTGGCGCGGCAGCTTTTGGATTTTCAGGCCGTAGGCCATGTTGTCGAACACGCTCATGTGCGGATAGAGCGCGTAGTTCTGAAACACCATGGCAATGTCGCGCTCGGCAGGCTCCAGCGCATTGACCACGCGCTCGCCGATCAGGATTTCGCCGCCGGTGATGTCTTCCAGGCCGGCGACCATGCGCAGCAAGGTGGACTTGCCGCAGCCCGAGGGCCCGACGATGACGACGAACTCGCCGTCATCGATGCTGGCGCTCACGCCATGGATCACCTGCAACGGCTTGCGGCCTTGCGGGTATTGCTTGATGAGATTGCGCAGGGTAAGAGATGCCATGGTTTATTTGTCGGTGTCGACCAGGCCCTTGACGAACCATTTTTGCATCAGGATGACCACCAGCGCCGGCGGCAGCATGGCCAGCATGGCGGTGGCCATGACCACATTCCACTCGGTGTAGGCCTCGCCGGCAATGAGCCGCTTGATGCCCAGCACCACCGGGTACATGGACTCGTCGGTGGTCACCAGCAGCGGCCAGAGGTACTGGTTCCAGCCGTAGATGAACTGGATGACGAACAAGGCGGCAATCGAGGTGACCGACATCGGCAGCAGCACGTCGATAAAAAAGCGCATCGGTCCAGCGCCATCGACTCGCGCCGCTTCCACCAACTCGTCGGGCACGGTCAGGAAAAACTGGCGAAACAAAAAGGTGGCGGTGGCCGATGCAATCAGGGGCACGGTCAGGCCGGCGTAGCTGTTGAGCATGCCCAGGTCGGCAACCACCTCATAAGTGGGGCTGATGCGCACCTCCACCGGCAGCATCAGCGTCACAAAGATCATCCAGAACACCAGCTTGCGCAGCGGGAAGCGAAAGTAGACGATGGCAAAGGCCGACAGCAGCGAGATCGCGATCTTGCCGATCGCAATGATGAGCGCGCTGATCAGGCTGACGAGCATCATGGGTGCACCGGCCGCCAGTTTGCTGCCGGCCGAGGTCTCGCCGCCAAACAGCGCGATGCGGTACGTTTCTAGGCCATGGCTGCCCGGCCACAGAGAAAGCGGCCGGCTGGCGGCGATCTCCTGGGCCGACTGCGTCGAAGCGACCAGGGTGAGGTAGACCGGAAAGGCCACCACCGCCACACCCAAAATCAAGATGGCATGGGCCAGGGCATCGAGGACGGGGCGGCGTTCAATCATGGCAATTTCAGTATTGGACTTTGCGCTCAATGTAGCGAAACTGCACCAGCGTCAGGCCGATCACGATGGCCATGAGGATGACCGACTGCGCCGCCGAGCCACCCATGTCGAGCGCCTTGAAGCCATCGTAGTAGACCTTGTAGACCAAGATCGAAGTGGACTTGCCCGGCCCGCCCTGGGTGGCTGCATCGATGATCGCAAACGTGTCGAAAAATGCGTAAACCACGTTGATGACCAGCAAGAAAAACGTGGTGGGCGAGAGCAGCGGAAAGACGACGGTCCAGAAGCGGTGCCAGGGCGAGGCGCCGTCGATGGCGGCCGCTTCAATCAGCGATTTGGGGATGGACTGAAGGCCGGCCAGGAAGAACAGGAAGTTGTATGAGATTTGCTTCCAGACCGCAGCCATCACGATCAAGGCCATGGCATGGTGGCTGTCGAGCATGTGGTTCCACTGCAGGCCCAGGCCTTGCAACAGGTGGCTGATCACACCCATGGGCGAGGCAAACATGAAAAGCCACAGCACCCCGGCCAAGGCCGGTGCCACTGCGTAAGGCCAGATCAGCAGGGTCTTGTACACGCCTGCACCGCGCAGCACGCGGTTGGCCATGACCGCCAGCAGCAAGGCCACGCTCAGGCCGCAGACGGCCACCAGCACCGAGAACAGCGCTGTGGTCTTGAACGACTCCAGGTAGGTGTCGTCTGCAAAGAGACGCTCGAAGTTCTGCAGACCGACAAACTCGGTCGAGGTGCCAAAGGCGTCCTGCTCCAAAACGCTCTGGTAGAGCGCCTGCGCAGCGGGCCAGAAGAAAAACACGAGCACGATGGCCAACTGCGGCGCCACCAGGGCCCAGGGCAGCCAGCTCGATCGAAAACGTACGCGTTTTTCCATGCTTGCATCAAAACAATTCGACCCTGGAGCAGGCATGCCCAGGGTCGAGGAGGCGCGCCCCAGTCGGCGCGCCGAATCGGCCGCTTAGCTGCGGCCCTGGTTGGCTTTCTGGAAGCGCTCGAGTTGCTCGTTGCCGCGTTTGACCGCGGCATCGAGCGCCTCCTTGGCGCTCTTTTTGCCCGCCCAGACTTGCTCGAGCTCTTCGTCGTTGATGGTGCGAATCTGCACGAAATTGCCCAGACGGATGCCGCGCGACTTGTCGGTGGTCTTGCGGATCATTTGTTCAACCGATACATCGGTGCCGGGGTTTTGCTTGTAGAAGCCCGATTTTTCTGTCATCGCAAAGGATGCGGGCGTCAAGGGCAGATAACCGGTGCGCTGGTGGCTGCGGGCGTCGACCTCGGGCTTGGACAGGTGCGCGAAGAACTGCGCGATGCCTTTGTACTCCTCGGGCTTTTTCCCCGCCATCACCCACAAGCTGGCCCCGCCGATCACCGTGTTCTGCGGTGCGCCGGGCACATCAGGATAGAAGGGCAGTGTGGAGATACCCGAGGCGAACTTGGAGTTGCGCTTGATGTTGCCGTACAGAGCCGAGCTGCCGGTGAGCATCGCGCATTCGCCTGAGACAAACGTGCCATCGGCGGCATTGCCGCGGCCCTTGTAGACAAACAGCCCTTGCCGCGCCATATTGCCCAGGTTCTCGATGTGACGCACATGCAGGGGGCTGTTGAAATTCAGGCGTGCATCGATGCCGCGCATGCCGTTGCCCTTGGTCGCAAATTCGGTGTTGTGCCAAGCCGAAAAGCTCTCGAGCTGGGTCCAGCTTGCCCAACTTGTGGTGAAGGGGCATTTGTGACCTGAGGCCTTGAGCTTGGCCGCAGCCAGCGCGACCTCTGGCCAGGTTTTGGGCGGCGTGTTCGGATCAATGCCCGCGGCCTTGAAGGCGTCCTTGTTGTAGTGAAAGACGGTGGTCGAGCTGTTGAAGGGGAAGCTCAGCATCTGCCCATTGGGTGCGGTGTAGTAGCCCGCGACCGCCTGCACATAACTCTTGGGGTCGAATTTAACGCCAGCATCGGCCATGAGCTTGCCCACAGGCATGATGGCGTTGCTGCTCGCCATCATGGTGGCGGTGCCCACCTCGAACACTTGCAGGATGTGCGGTGCATTGCCGGCGCGGAAGGCGGCGATCGCCGCCGTCATGGATTCGTCGTAGCTGCCCTTGAAGGTCGGCACGATCTTGTATTGGCTCTGGCTGGCGTTGAAGTCCTTGGCGTGGTCATTGACCCACTCGCCCAACGCTCCGCCCATGGAGTGCCACCATTGGATTTCAGTCTGCGCCATGACCGGTGTGGCCAGGCTCGCGCTGAGCGCGGCAAGCGCTGTGATTCGACGCAAAAGATGGGACATAAAGACTCCTTGATGAATGGGTGCCCCAATCTTAGGGCCGGGGCTTGAATGCAATATTACAAAACGATGGCTCTTTTATGACAATCGGGATTTCCACGAGTCGCCTGGCGGGGCATGCGCCGCGCAATGACAGGGTGGGGGTCATGGCACCGGGCTGTGTCATTGAGCCCGGCTCTGTCATTGCGAGGAACGAAGCAATCCATCGGCGTTCGCACATCGACATGGATTGCCACGGCGCTGCGCGCCTCGCAATGACAGAAGCAGTCCCTCGGCTGCTCGGTAAAACCATCGATCGCTTCAGTCTGCGCCCTATTCTGGGATGATGGCGCCTAGAGGTGAGGGTCATGCAGGCGCGCACGGTTTACTACCTGCCCGGACATAACGGGCAAATCTCCACCGGCCTGGGCCAGGGCCTGATGGATCGCGGCTGGGCGGTTGCGGGCCGGCAGACTCTCGGCGAGTTTCGGGAACTGCCGTTTGACGTGCAGGTAGACACCATTGCTCAGGATCTGCGCTCGCATTTTTGGCGCCCCGACGCGCAGGTGCTTGCGGTCTCGTTTGGCGCCTACCTGTTCCTGCATGCGCAGTTGCACTTGCCCGCTTATCCAGGGCGCGTGTTGCTGCTCTCGCCCATTCTGGGCGAGTTCTCCGATGAAGACAGCCAACTGGGTTTTGTGCCGCCGCACGCGCGCCGCTTGGCGCAGGCCGCTCAGGCCGGCCAATACCCCAGGCCGCGCGATGCGCAGATTCATGTGGGTGCCGACGACTGGCAAAGCAACCCTCAGCGGGCGCTGACCTGGGGCCGTCTGACGGGCATTGAGGTGGAGGTGGTCGCGGGTCGGGGCCACGATCTGGGCCGCGCCTATGTCGGCCCCTTGCTCGATCGTTGGCTCGATCGCCGGCTCAGCCCCTGAGAGCGCTCAGGCCGCCAAGGCGATGGCGGTCGCCCGCTCAGTCCTGAGCCGGCAACTTGGCACCAAAAGGCGTGGAGCGCAGCCACTTGCGAAAACCCTCCTGCTGCTCGGGCGCAGCTGGAAAGTTCAGCGGCTCAAATCCTGGCAGCGTCCGGCTCGCTTGCAGGTTGAACCAGTTAATCAGATGCAGCGCCCGCCCGCTGGCATCGATCATGGGCAGGCGCTCCTTGTCAAAGGTCGCCGGCGTGGCCCGCACCCCTTTGACGTGTCCTTGGCCATCGACCAGCACCTCGGCCATCACCGCGACGTTGGCCAGGCTGCGCACGCTCAGCCCGCCGGAGCTGACAAAGTTGCCGATGGAGTGCAGCACCGGCACACCCTGTATGCATTCGGCGGCGCGCACCACATGGGGGCCGTGGCCGATCAGGGCACCCGCGCCGGCCTGAACCATGGCCGCCGCGAACCTGCGCGCATTGCCGCGCTGCTCGCCGAGAAAAACCACGTCATCGTTGCCCAGCAGCGCGTGGGCATCGCCCTCGCCGCCGAGTTGGTAAAACAGCACCACGACATCGCTCTGGCTGCGCACCTCTGACACCAGTCGGGCCGTGGCTTCGATTTCCAGCACGTTGTTGTAGACCGGGTAGTGCGCCAGCGCGATGACCCCCACCTTGAGGCCTTTGACGCTGCGGATCACGAAACTGCCCTTGAGCCCGGTGGACTCCAGGCCCGCGGCCTTGAGGAGCTGCAAGGTGTCGGCAAAGCCGATGGGCCCGTAGTCGTTGGCGTGGTTGTTGGCAATCGACAGGACGTGAAAATTGGCCCGCTTGAGTACTTCGGCGGTGTCGACCGGAAACCGAAAAGCATAGGATCGCCCCGGCACATAGGCCTTGCGCGGCTTATCGTGTGTGGTGATGGCGCCCTCGAGATTGCCCAGCACCAGATCGGCGCTCGAGAGCAGCGGCAGGAAGTCGTTGAAGGCGCGCCGATTGATCTGCGAGTTCTCGGTGAACACCAGGTCCCCCACGGCGGCGATGCGCACATCATCGGTCGTGGGCTCGACGGGGTCTGCGCGGCAATTGACGAATTGGGGCTGGCCCTCTGGCAGGCTTTGTGCCCGGCTCAGGGTGCAGCCCAACGTCAGGGCAAGGATCACAGCGCCGAGGGCTGCTGTGCGAGGCGGCACAAATCGGATGGGGCTCATGGGGCTTGAACGGTGGAGGGCCAATGGACTTTCGCTATTGTGAACCTTCTGCCTAAAGTCCTCTGGCAGACGCGGTCTGGGTGCGGCGCCTGTACCCTCGCGGACCGCTTGGCAGCACCTAAAAAAAACCGCTGTGCCGCCCGGGCATCGATCAAAACGCAATACCATAGGCGCTCTGCTTGCTTAACCCGACGCCCATCGATGGGGTATGCCATGGACACCGCACTGACCGTCGTCATTCTTTTGCTGACCTTGCTGCTGGTCTTGATCGTCTTGCTGTATTTTTTTACGCAGCAGGGCTTTCGCGATCTTGTCGCTCGCGTTGCGGTGCAACAAGCAGCCGCTGCACCGCCTCCGAGCCAACGCTCGGCCGACTCGGTACGGCGCGAGCGCAGCGTGGCCCTCGACCAGTTGGTTTTGCTGGAGGCCGATCTGGCGGTCAACCCGCGTGAGGAGCTTTCGACCGAGGAGGTCGAGAACTTTGAGGGGTCGCGCAAATCCATCAAGATTTGCAATGCCGAGCTCAAGAAAATGAACCAGTGGATGGGTCTGCCGTTTGACCTTGAGTGGCACGAGATCCAGCAGCGCCAGCCCAGGCTCAGCGACCTTTACCGCAAGTTCGTTGAAGCGCAGGTGGCCAAGGCCGAGGGCACGACCCCCAACTGATGGGTGGCTGCGCTTTGGGCCATGAATGGCAGGGGCGCTGTCAGCGCTGGCCGGGCCAGCCCTGCGCAGGGGCCTGCTGGGCCAGCAGGTTCGATGGCTGGCTCACGCGCCTGGCCCCTTCAAACCGCGTGCTCCAGTAGGACGCCGACAGCCGTTCGAGCTTGATGCGGCTGCCCGTGCGCGGCGCGTGCACGAAGCGGTCCTCGCCTATGTAGATGCCCACATGGCTGTAGGCTTGCCCCGTCGTGTTGAAAAACACCAGATCGCCGGGCGCCAGTTCATGCGGTGCGATGGCCTGCGTGGCGGCCGCCTGGCGCTCGGACGTGCGCGGCAGCACCACGCCAGTGATTTGTTGGTACACCGCCTGCACAAAGCCGCTGCAGTCAAGCCCGGTTTGTGCGTCGTTGCCGCCCCACTTGTAGGGCACGCCCATAAAACCCATGGCGTGAACGGCCAGTGCCGATGCAGTGGGCAAGGGCGCGGGCGCACTTTGGGCAGGCGCCATCAAGCCCTTTTGCGTGAGAAAGTCACCCAGAACATCGGCGCGCGCGCCTGCCGCAACCAGCAGCAAGCTGGCGATGCAGGACAGCGGCAATCGATTCATGGCAGGTCTGGGCATGCTGGGGATGGCAACAGGGCAAAGCGGGTGCGCCGGTCCCGTGCCTGCGCTGCTTGACTCTCGTTGTGAGGGCCTGAGCTTAGCCCGAGGGCCAAGAGAGGTCAAGAAATCAACCTTCTAAACCTTTCGTAAGTGTCTGATTTTTCTGAATTTTCAGGGTCCCTTTCCCGCCGGCAGGCTTGCGCTGCGGCCCCTTGGGTTGCGGATCGATAAAATCGCGCGCTTTGGCGCCCAGCGTCTGCCGATCCCTCTGGAGTCCCGTGTCTGAACGTCTGAGCGTCCTGATCCAGCACCTGCTGCCCCAGCAGGCCCTGACCCGTTTTGCCGGTCGCGTGGCCGATGGCCGCCGCGGCGATCGCACCACCTCGTTGATTGCCTGGTTTGTGCGTCGCTATGGTGTCGATATGGCCGAGGCTGCCGAGCCTGACATCAGGCGCTACGCCAGCTTCAACGAGTTTTTCACGCGCGCGCTCCGGGCCGACGCACGGCCCTTGGCCCAGGCCGACTGGGTCTGCCCGGTTGACGGCGCGATCAGCCAGTTCGGCCCCATCGAGGGCGATCAGATCTTTCAGGCCAAGGGCCATCGCTACAGCACGGCGGCGCTGCTCGGGGGTGACGCGGCTTTGGCCGACCGATTTGCCAACGGCCACTTCGCCACGCTCTACCTGAGCCCGCGCGATTACCACCGCATCCACATGCCCTGCGCCGGTGTGCTCAAGCGCATGATCCATGTGCCGGGACAGCTGTATTCGGTCAACCCGGCCACCGCCCGCGGCGTGCCCGGGCTGTTCGCCCGCAACGAGAGGGTGGTCTGCGTGTTTGAAACCGATGGGCAGCCCTGGGTGCTGGTGCTGGTGGGCGCCACCATCGTCGGCAGCATGGCCACCGTCTGGCATGGGGTGGTCGAGCGTACGCACGGCGGTGTCAGGCAATGGGACTACCCGGGCCAGGAGATCAGCTTGGCCCAAGGCCAGGAGATGGGCCGCTTTTTGCTCGGCTCGACCGTGGTGATGCTGTTTCCGCCCGAGCCGATGTTCTTCAACCCGCTTTGGCAAAGCGCGGGCGCCATACGCATGGGTCAGGCCATGGCCCAGCGTGCGCCGTGGGCTTGATGCGCACAAGGCAGCCAGCGGCGTGACCGGCTATCGAGTGGTGCTGCAGGTCTTCGACGAGGCCAGCGCGCATGAACGACGGCAGGCCGAGCGGCGCTTTTGCCAGGCGCTGGAGGCGGCGCTGGGCGATGCCGATCTGGTGGCGCCGGTTTACCGCCAGTACCAGCGGCTGGTTCAGACCTATGGCGAAGACCCCGATCTGCTCAGGCTTTCAGATGCCGAACGTGATCTGCTGCAGGCCTGGCAAATCGCCGAAGCCGCCGCCCTGAGCGCTGCCTTGGGCCCGCACCGCTACATGGGCGATGCACAGTTTGAGATTCATCTGGACCCCGACGGCTGACATCGCCGAGACTGCCGCGACCCGCGCGTGAAGGCATGGATTGCCACGGCGCGGTGCGCCTCGCAATGACGGAAG
>JBILGP010000043.1:0-8367 GCA_044350985.1 Polaromonas sp.
GTCGACCCCTGGCTGCCGGCCGGTGTGCATGGGCGGCTGCTGCGCCGGCTGCAAAATGAGATGCAAATGCTGCTCTACACCCATCCGGTCAACGAGGCACGGGCGGCCCGCGGTGAGCCGGCGATCAATTCCATTTGGTTCAGCGGCACCGGCCGCCTGCCGCCCCAAGCCCAAGGCGGCCCGGCCGCGGTGCACATGCCCCAGAGCCTGACCCGCGCGGCGCTGGCCAACGACTGGGGCGCCTACGCGCAGGCCTGGGCCCAACTGGATCGGCAGGCCCTGCAGCCACTGCTCGAGCGCCAGCGCAGCGGACGCCCCGTGAGCCTGACCCTGTGCGGCGAGAGCGGCGCGCTCACCCTGCACAGCGCTGAGCCCACGCTCTGGCAGCGCCTGAAGAGCCGGCTTGCTGCGCCGCGTTGGCCCGACTTGCTCAAGGACGCCCTATGAAGCTTTCTGTGCGGCAGGCGCCCCCGCGCAGCGTCTGGACCTTGCAGCAGTCCGGGGTCCACCCCCTGCTGGCCCAGCTTTACGCGGCCCGCGGGGTGCACAGCGCCGATGAGCTGGACGACCAGTTGGGCCGCCTGATCGAGCCGTCACAGATGCTCGGCTGCGCGCAGGCCGCTGGCCTGCTGGCCGATGCCATGAGCCAGCAGCGGCAAATTTGCATCGTCGCCGACTACGACTGCGACGGCGCAACCGCCTGCGCCGTGGCGGTGCGCGGCCTGCGCCTGCTCGGTCAGGCCATGGGCTTTGACCGTGTGAGCTACCTGGTGCCTGACCGGGTGGTCGACGGCTATGGCCTGACCGGCGCCATCGCCGAGCGGGTCAAGGCCCGAGGGGCCGAGGTGCTGGTGACGGTCGACAACGGCATCGCCAGCTTCGAGGGGGTGGCCCGCGCCCGCGAGCTCGGTCTGCAGGTGCTGGTGACCGACCACCATCTGCCGGCCCAGATCGACGAGCGCATTGCGCTGCCGTCGGCCGATGTGATCGTCAACCCCAATCAGCCTGGCTGCACCTTTGCCAGCAAGTCGATTGCCGGCGTGGGCGTGATGTTCTACGTGCTGCTGGCCCTGCGCGCCCTGCTGCGCGAGCGCGGCGTGTACTCCCAGGCAGCGCAGCCCAAGCTCGATGGCCTGCTGCCGCTGGTGGCCCTGGGCACGGTGGCCGACGTGGTGCGGCTGGACGCCAACAACCGCCGACTGGTGGCCCAGGGGCTCAAGCGCATTCGCGCCGGCCACATGCCCGCTGGCTTGGCTGCGCTGTTTGAGGTGGCCAAGCGCAAAAGCGCGCAAGCCAGCAGCATGGACTTTGGCTTCGCGCTGGGCCCGCGCATCAACGCGGCCGGCCGCCTGTCCGACATGACGCTGGGCATCGAGTGCCTGCTGACCGACGAGGCCACGCGGGCGCTCGCGCTGGCGCAGCAGCTCGACCAGATCAACCGCGAGCGCCGCGACATCGAAGGCCATATGCGCGAGCAGGCGATGGCCATCGCCGATGCTCGGGCCAGCGCGAGCGCGCCTGCGCCGGCGGTGGTCGTCTTCGAGCCCGACTTTCACGAGGGCGTGGTGGGGATCGTGGCCTCGCGCCTGAAGGACAAAATGCACCGCCCGACCTTTGTGTTCGCGGCCAGCGGCGCCGAGGGCAAGTCCGGCGAGCTCAAGGGCTCGGGCCGCTCGATCCCCGGCTTTCACCTGCGCGATGCGCTCGATCTGGTGGCCAAGCGCCATCCGGGCGTGCTGCTGCGCTTTGGCGGCCATGCGATGGCTGCCGGCTGCACCGTGCCCAAGGACCAGCTCGAGACCTTCGAGCAGGCCTTGCAGCAAGTGGCGCACGAATGGCTCGATGAAGCGACGCTGACGCGCCAGCTCGAGACCGACGGCCCGCTCGCACCTCAGTACCGGCGCCCCGACGTGGTCGACGCGCTCGAGCAGCAAGTCTGGGGCCAGGGCTTTGCCGCACCCACCTTCTGCGAAGAGTTGCAGGTGATCTCGCAGCGCCTGGTGGGCCAGGGCCATCTGCAGCTCAAACTTCAGCACCAGGGACAGGCGGTCGACGCCATCTGGTTTGGCCGGACGCAGCCACTGGCCAGCCCCGCCCGGCTGGCCTTCAGGCTCGATGCCGACGAATGGCAGGGCCAGCGGCGGGTGCGTTTTGTGATCGAAGGCGCCGAAGATTGAGCGCGCACTTGCGCGCTCGCTGCGGGCACCGCCGGATGCCAGAGCGCTCTTGAGCCACGACCGACTTAAAATTGCGCTGTGAACGCACGCAACATCCTCAACGCCGACCTGCATTGCCACTCGGTGGTCTCCGATGGCACCCTGACACCGGAATTGCTGGCCGAGCGCGCCCGCAAGGGCGGCGTCGAGCTGTGGGCCCTGACCGACCACGACGAAATCGGGGGGCAGCAGCGGGCAGCAGCGGCCGCGCGCGAGCACGGCATGGGCTATTTGACGGGCACCGAAATCTCGGTGACGTTTGCCGGTGAGACGGTGCACATCGTGGGGTTGGGGTTCGATCCCGACCATGCGGCCCTGCGCCAAGGTCTGCAAGAGACCCGCGGCGGGCGTGCGCAGCGGGCCCAGGAAATGGCCCAGGGCCTGGCGCAGGTGGGCATTTCAGGCGCCTACGAAGGGGCGCTGCAGTTTGTCGGCAACCCCGACCTGATCTCGCGCACGCACTTTGCCCGCTTCCTGGTCGAGACCGGCGTGTGCAAGGACACCAACGAGGTGTTTCGCAAATACCTCACCGAGGGCAAGCCCGGCTTTGTGCCGCACCGCTGGGCCAGCTTGAAGAATGCGGTCGGCTGGATCACCGCGGCCGGCGGCGTGGCCGTTATTGCCCACCCGGCGCGCTACAAATTCACGCCCAACGAAGAGTACGCGCTGTTCACCGAATTCAAGCTGCACGGCGGGCGGGCGGTGGAGGTGATCACCGGCAGCCACAGCGCGCAAGAGGCCATCAAATACGCGCAGATGGCGCAGGAGTTTTCGCTGGCCGCCTCGCGCGGCAGTGACTTCCACAGCCCCGACGAGAGCCATACCGACCTGGGCACCCTGCCCTATCTGCCCGGCGAGCTGACCCCGGTCTGGGAGTTGCTGCAAGAGCGCATCCAGTGAGCCCAGCACCGCCGTCGGCGCTGGGCGGCATTGCCCTGACTCTGGGTGCAACGGCGCTGTTTGCCTCGCTCGACACCGCCACCAAGCTGGTGCTCACCACCGTGCCCTTGCTGATGGCGCTGTGGTTTCGTTATTTTGTGCAGGCCGTGACCACCACCGTGATCTTGGTGCCGCGTCGCGGCTGGCGCATCGGCTACACCCGTCGGCCGGCCCTGCACCTGCTGCGCGGCTTGCTGCTGGTGGGCAGCAGCTTTGCCGCATTCACCGCTTTGCTGCACATCCAGGTGGCCGAGTTCACCGCCATCGTGGCGCTCTCGCCTCTGGTCGTGACCGTGCTGGCGGCGCTGATCTTTCGCGAGCCCGTCGCAGCGCTGCGCTGGCTTTTGGTGCTGGGCGGCTTGGCCGGCGCCCTGATCATCATCCGGCCGGGGGCCGAGTCCTTTAGCGCCATGATGCTGTTGCCGCTGCTGGTGCTGGCAGCCAACTCGTCGTTTCAGCTGCTCACCAGCCGCATGGTGCACACCGAAGACCCGATGACCATGCACCTGTACACCGGCTGGATCGGCACGCTGGTCACCTCGCTGGCCCTGCCGTGGGTCTGGACGGACTTGAGCGGGCTCGAATGGGGCCGCATGTTGGTGATGGGCTTGTCGGCGGCGATCGGCCACTTCCTGCTCATCCTGGCCTATGGCCGTACGCCGGTGGCGGTGATGGCGCCTTATCTGTATGCGCAGATCGCCTTTGCCGTGCTCGGCGGCTGGCTGGTGTTTTCCCACACGCCCGATGGCTGGGCGCTGATGGGCATGTGCGTGATTGGCCTGTGCGGTGCCACCGGCGCATGGCTCATCGTGCGTCAAGGCCGCATCGACCGCGCCGCCCAGGCCTTGCTCCAGGACGCGCGCTAAGCGGCGGCGCCATGGCCCAGCTCTTTGAGATCCACCCCGACAACCCACAGCTGCGACTGCTGCGGCGGGCGGCCGACCTGCTGGCCCAAGGTGGCGTGCTGGCAGTGCCCACCGATTCGAGCTACGCCCTGGCGTGCCACCTCGATGACAAGGCCGCGGCCGATCGGCTGCGGCGCATCCGGGGGGTCGACGAACGCCACCACCTGACCTTGCTGTGCCGGGACTTGAGCGAGCTGGCCAGCTACGCGCGGGTCGACAACCGGCAGTACCGGCTGCTCAAGGCGGCCACGCCCGGGCCTTACACCTTCATCCTGGAGGCTAGCAAGGAAGTGCCCAGGCGGCTGAGCCATCCATCGCGCAAGACCATCGGCCTGCGCGTGCCGGCGCACAAAAGCCTGCAAGCCTTGCTCGAGCAGCACGGCGCGCCGCTGCTGGCCACCACGCTGATCCTGCCCGGCCAGAGCCAGGCGCTCAACGGCGCGCAGCCGATCCGCGAGGCGCTCGAGCACCAGGTGGCCGGCGTGATCGACGCTGGGGCCTGCCCGCTGGAGCCCACCACGGTGCTCGATCTGGTGCCCATGGGGCGCGGCGAGTCGCCGTCTCTGGTGCGACAAGGCCGAGGCGAGCTTGCAGCACTGGGCCTGAGCAGCTAAAGGCGCCCGCCCGAGCTGGCCCAGCCATGGCGCTCTGAGACAATCGCTCGATGGACTTTGCCGAGCTGATCCAGAAAGTGGCGCTCTATGCTTTGCCCGTGGTGTTTGCGATCACGGTGCATGAGGCAGCACACGGCTATGCGGCGCGCTACTTTGGCGATCCGACCGCCTGGCAAATGGGCCGGGTCACGCTCAACCCCATGAGCCACATCGACCCGATCGGCACCGTGCTGATGCCGCTGCTGCTTTACTTTGCAACGGCCGGTCAATTCCTGTTCGGCTACGCCAAGCCGGTGCCGGTGGACTTTGGCCGCCTGCGCAAGCCCAAGCAACACATGATCTGGGTGGCTCTGGCCGGCCCGGGCGTCAATTTCGTACAGGCGGTTTTGTGGGGCGTGGCCTTGGTTGTGCTCGGTGCGGCCGGCGTGAGCGAGCGGTTTTTTATCGAGATGTGCAAGGCCGGCGTTCTGGTCAATCTGGTGATGTTTGCATTCAACCTGTTTCCGCTGCCCCCACTCGACGGCGGCCGCATCCTGGTCGGTCTGCTGCCGTGGCGCCAGGCGCTGCTGCTCTCGCGCATTGAGCCCTGGGGGTTTTTCATTGTCATGGCCCTGGTGCTGACGGGCCTGGTGAGCGCCTGGTGGATGCGACCCCTGATGTCCCTGAGCTATGAGGTGCTGGGCACCTTGCTGCGCCCGCTCGCCGCCTTGCTCGGCCACTGAATTTTTGACCCTTAACCCGCTGCCATGACCCCTTTGCGCGTCCTCACCGGTATCACCACCTCAGGCACCCCCCATCTGGGCAACTACGTCGGCGCAATCCGGCCGGCGGTGCGCGCCAGCCTCGAGCCGGGCGTGCAGAGTTTTTATTTTCTGGCCGACTACCACGCGCTGATCAAGGTCGGTGAGCCCGAGCGCATCGCACGCTCGACGCTGGAGATCGCGGCCACCTGGCTGGCCGCCGGCCTCGATCCCGAACGGGTGACTTTCTACCGCCAGTCCGACATCCCCGAGATCCCGGAGCTGACCTGGTTTTTGACCTGCATGGCAGGCAAGGGCCTGCTCAACCGGGCCCATGCGTACAAGGCGCAGGTCGACAAAAACCTGGCTGCCGGTGCCGATGCCGATGCCGACGTCACCGCAGGCCTGTTCATGTACCCGGTGCTCATGGCCGCTGACATCCTGATGTTCAAAGCCCACCGGGTGCCGGTGGGGCGCGACCAGATTCAGCACATCGAGATGGCGCGCGACATGGCGGCGAGCTTCAACCACCTGTACGGCGAGCACCTGGTCCTGCCGGAGGCGGCCATTGAGGAGGCGGTGGCCACGCTGCCCGGACTCGACGGGCGCAAGATGAGCAAAAGCTACGACAACACGATTGCGCTGTTCGCGCCCCCCCAGGTGCTGCGCAAGCAGATTGCCAGCCTGGTCACCGACTCGCGCAAGCCCGGCGAGCCCAAGTCCACCGAAGGCTCAGCCCTGTTCCAGCTCTACCAAGCCTTTGCCAGCGAGCAAGAGACCCAGGCCATGCGCCAGGCCTATGCCGAAGGCATCGCCTGGGCCCAGGCCAAGGAGATGCTGTTCGAGCGCATCGACCGCGAAATCGCGCCCATGCGCGGCACCTACGACCGCCTCATGGCCCAGCCCGCGCAGATCGAGGAGATCTTGCGTGCCGGCGCAAGCAAGGCACGCCAACTGTCCCGGCCCTTGATGACGCAGCTGCGCCAAGCCGTCGGTCTGCGCGATCTGGGCACGGCAGCGCCTGCGGCGGCCGCCGCTGTGGCCAAGCGCGCTGCGCCGAGCATCAAGCAATACCGCGAGGCGGGCGGCAGCTTTCACGTCAAGCTGGTCGACGCAGACGGTGCGACCTTGCTGCAAAGCCTGGGACTCGATTCGCCGCGGGAAGCCGGCGCCCTCGCCGCCCGCCTGCGCCAGGGCGATGCTTCCGTCTTGACCCACCCTGCGCTGCAGCCCAGTGCGCCGTTGGCTGCCATTGAACAGGCGCTTGTCAGCTTGCGCATCGTCGCCGAAACACCATAAGTGTAAAAATGGTTTACATTCGTCAGCCGGCTTTATCGGGCCAGCCCGATCCAATCGCCAGTGGCGGCTGATACACGCCACGCTGGGGAAAATTGGCAAAAACCCCACTTTTCTTGCACCATTTTGGCGTATCGAGAGGCTGTCTTGGCCCTGATGGGTTCGGGGAATTACTAATTCAAAAGCATACGATTAGAGATAGAATCGTCAACAATCTTGAAATACTCTGGCCGTACCAACTTCACAGACTCAAGCCTATGACCATCTTTGTTGTTGACGACCATCCCCTGCTGCGCGAAGCGGTGGTCATGATGATCCGGCGCCTCAACGGCTCGCTCAATGTGGTCGAACTCGACCGTATGGCGGCCATCGGCCCGGCAGTGCAGGCCCATGGCAAGCCCGACCTGATTTGCTTGGACCTCAAGCTGCCTGACACCCACGGGGTATCGGGTGTGCGCGAACTCAAGCAACAGATGCCCGAAGTGCCGCTGCTGGTCTTGTCAGCGGCAAGCGCACAAGACTTCGAAGATCTGGCACTGGAAGCGGGAGCTCAGGCCTTCTTGACCAAGTCGGCCGGGGCCGCCGAAATCAGCAGCAAGTTGCGCAGCCTGATTCAAAAAGAAGGCCAGGCGCCGACTGCGGCACCGAGCAAGCTGTCCAAGCGCCAAAAGCAGCTGTTGCACATGCTCGACAAGGGCTTGAGCAACCGCGACATCGCAGCCGAGTTGGAAATCAGCGAGCACACCGTCAAGGTACACCTGTGGCGTCTGTTTCGCAGGCTCGACGTCAAGAGCCGCTCGCAGGCCAGCCACCTGGCGCGGTCACAGGGCCTGGTCTAACGCCGCTGGGGCGCCGCCCGACGACCGTCTAACGCACTCGACAGCCCTCGAAAGTGCCCGGCGCCAGCGCGCCTTGAGCGCAGCCCTGTGCGCGGGTGAGGCTGGCACAATCGCCTGAGCTTTGTAATCTGGCCAGGCCGCGTATCCAATGCGACAACCCCTACCCCTCAAACCGATTCAACCCGGCGCACCCCGCTGGGCCGGCCTCAGGCTGTGGACCCGACAAGCGGCCCTCTGGCTGAGTCTGGGCGCCGCCGCCGCTTGGGCCGATCAGGCGTCGCCGGCCTTGAGTACCGGCACCTGGCGACTGACAGACGAGACCTGGCAGTTACCTGGCGCAGAGACCATGGGCATGACGGGCGGCAACCTGCTGCTGCAGGTCAACCCCAACCTGAAGTTGGGCGTGGGCTCCTACGGCGCGGTGCGCGGGCGGCGTGGCGGATTCATCACGATGGGCCTGGCGGCTGAGGGGCGCTGGCCCATCGACCCGGACTGGGCGCTGGAGGCTGGCGCTTTTGTGGGAGGCGGAGGCGGCCGTGGGGGCCTGATCCTGGCCGGAGGCGGCCTGATGCTGCGCAGTCATCTGGGCCTGTCTTACGGATTGCGGTCATGGGGCCACCCCTCCGGACGATTCAGTCTAGGCTATTCGCAAGTCGACTTCCCTTCCGGCGTGATCCGCAGCCGTCAGCCCTATCTGGCCTACGAGTACGACTTCAGCAGCCCCCTCTTGCCCGGCTGGCCCAAGGCCGCCGAGACACGCCCGGCTGCTGCGCAGGCACCCGACACGCCGACGCGGGCGCAGGCTTTTTCGCTGACCG
>JBILGP010000365.1:0-3175 GCA_044350985.1 Polaromonas sp.
CACCAATGGCGTACAGGCCTCTTATGTAGAGGTCGACCCCGACACCGGCTTTGTCAAGCTGCTCAAGCATTGGGCGGTGGAAGACTGCGGCCGCGTGATCAACCCCAAGCTGGTGGACGAGCAAATCCGCGGCGCGATCGTACAAGGCATCGGCGGCGCCATGCTCGAGGAGTGCCTCTACGACGACCGCGGCCTGATGGTCAACGCCAGCATGGCCGACTACCTGGTGCCGATGAGCGGCGAGATGCCCGACATCGACGTGGCCCATGTGCAGACGCCCACCCGCAGTTCCCAGCTCGGTGCCAAGGGCGCGGGCGAGGCGGGCACGGCTGGCGCGCCTGCGGCGGTCATGAACGCGATCAACGACGCGCTGTCGCCGTTTCAGGCGCAGTGCTGGTCTCAGCCGCTGACGCCGCAGAAGATCCTGCAAGCGCTCGGCAAGGTCTGAATCGGGCAAGTTGGGGGGCCATGACGGGGGTCGCCCGGGAGCGCCGCTTTGCGTGTCTGGGCGCCCGAAAAGTTGAGGGGTCTGATCAACTACGGGCCAGCGGCATTAGGTTTTTCCCTAGTTTCACCATAATGGGGCGGAGTTTCGTTTCTGTATCCCACCCGACTTGGAGCCCACGATGTCGAACGTTCGGACTTGCCTGAGCCAAAAATCCAATATCCTGCACTCGGTTTCGCCGGACGACAGCGTCAAGGATGCCCTGCAAAAAATGCGCGACAACCGCGTGCGCGCCATCTTGGTGATCGAAGAGGGCGAGTTGGTGGGCATCGTCTCCCAGGGCGACTGCGCCATCAAGGTTCTCTTGCCCGGCAAGCATGCAGGCGAGACCTCGATTCGCTCCGTGATGACGTCCGATCCGATCACGGTGTCGGAGGCCGACGAGCTCGATCACTGCATGGCCATCATGGCCTCACGCAATATTCGCCACCTGCCGGTTGCACGCGCGGGCACGGTGGTGGGCGTGATCTCGATCGGTGACATCGTCAAGAACATCATCGAGCAGCAGGGCGACCAGATCAAGTTTCTGGAAACCTATATCCGCGGCCACGGCGCGAGCTGAGCGCACAGCCGGCGCTTCGGGACTGCGGTGCAGTCCCACACCCCCACATCTCCACACCTCCATCAGGGCTTGATGTAGGCGTAGCCTTCTCGCGCCTGCAAGCGGCCGATGCGCACGACGCCTGAGGGCGTGAACTCGGCGTCCATCGAGAACTGGGCCTTGTTCAGGTTGCGGTTTCTCAGGGTGATTTCGCAGATTTCGAAGCGCACGTTGCGCGCCTTCAGGGCCGAGACCAGGGCGCCATAGTCGACGTTTGGATTGTTTTTGTCCTTGGCGCCTTCCATCAGGAAGTCCACGCCTTCGGCATGCGTGACCACGACGATCTGCGTCTCCGGTGCCACATCGAGGTGGTTGCGGATGTTGCGCAAGCCTTTGGTGGCCTGCATGGCCGCGTTATCAACGTGATAGACCACTTTGTCGGGCACGGACTGGGCCGCGGCGCTCAAGCTCAAGGTGGCGCAAAGAAGCAGGGTGGCCAAGGTTTTCATGGAGTCTCCAGAAGATCGACGCTGCAGTGTAGCTTTGGCCATCCGGGAGGGTCTGCGCAGCAGGGCGATCAAGGCGCTGGCAGCAGCCTGAGCAGCTTGCCTTGCGCGGAATCAGTCAGCAGGTAGAGCCAGCCGTCTGGGCCTTGCCTGACGTCGCGCACCCGCTGCCCGATGGGCGCATCGATGAGGTCCTCGCGCAGCAGGCGCTGACCCTCCCAGACCAGTCGGTGCAGGCGGTTGCCGCGCAGCGACCCGACGATCAGGTGGCCGCGGGAGGCCACGCCATAGCGCTCACCACGGATGAAGGCCATGCCCGAAGGGGCGATCGAGGGTGTCCACTGGTGCAGGGGTTGCTCCATGCCGTCGTGCCGTTGCAGCCCTGGCCCAATGGCCCCGCCGCCGTACTGCTCGCCATAGGTGATCACCGGCCAGCCGTAATTGCGTCCGCGCTCGACCCGATTGACCTCATCGCCGCCCTGCGGCCCATGTTCGTGGATCCAGAGCGCGCCATCCGGGCCGATAGCGGCGCCCTGCGGGTTGCGATGGCCCAGGCTCCAGATCTCGGGCCGGGCGCCCGGGCGGTTGACGAAGGGGTTGTCCGCCGGCACGCTGCCGTCGCGGCCCAGGCGCACGATCTTGCCCAAGTGGTTGTCCAGTTGCTGCGCTTGCGCCATGGCGCCAAAGCGCTCGCCCAGCGTCAGAAACAGGAGGCCCTGGCCGTCGATCGCGATACGGCAGCCAAAGTGATGGCGTCCGGGCATCTTGGGCCACTGCCGAAACAGCACCTGGACCTGCTCGAGGCTGCGCAGGTCGGCCGACAGGCTGGCTCGGGCCAGCGCGGTGCCGTTGCTGGCGCCCTCGCCAGGCTCGGTGTAGCAAAAAAACAGTTGCCGGTTGCGGCCAAACTGCGGATCGGTCACCAGGTCGAGCAAGCCGCCCTGGCCCGCTGCGTCAATGCGCGGGAGCCCCTTGATGGGGGGCTCGATCCTGCCGTCGGCATGCACCACGCGTATGCGGCCGGGGCGCTCGGTCACCAAAAAGCGCTGATCGTCGATGAAGGCCACCGCCCAGGGGTGCTCCAGGCCTTGGGCGACAGTCTGCACGCGCATGAGGTTCTCTGCTGCGCCCGTGGCGCGGGCGCCAAAGGCGGCCAGCATGCCCAGGGCGAGCAAGGCCAACGGGCCCAACAGGCTGAACAGGCAAGTCGCTCGGGTGACACCAATGGGTCGCTGGCCAGCCTTCATGGGGTCTCCTGGGAAACGTCTACAAGTGCCCGCCCTGTCGTTGTGAGCATGGCGTGGCAATCCCGTTTGGCTCTCAAGCGCTGCCCTCGCTCAGAACAGTCCGATTCTTTGCGCTGTCCAGACGGTGCCCAGCACGACGATGGCGCCAGAGCCGCCGGCAACGATCACAGCCCGATAGAAAAACGTGTTTCGCATCAGCCAGGCCAGCGGCATGAAGACCAGGACGATGGCCAGCTGGCCGAGCTCGACGCCGATGTTAAAGCCGGCCAGAGACAGGGCCAGCGCACTGGCCGGCAGCCCCAGATCGATCAACACGCTGGCAAAGCCAAAGCCGTGGACCAGGCCAAAGACAAAACCCAGTGGCCAGCGCCGCAAA
>JBILGP010000152.1:0-5164 GCA_044350985.1 Polaromonas sp.
AAGTTGTTCAGAGCCGCCAGCACAACCGAGATGGCAATGGCTGGCTCCACGAAATCTGCCGGGGGCTCGAGCCACTTCATCACCGACAGACCCAAGGTGATCGAGTGCGCAACGGTGAAGGCCGTGACCACCCAGACCACGTCCTTGACGACGGGCCCGGCCCGCGGCACCGCCCGCCACTGCGTGACGGGTTTGCGCGTGGGCGCCAGGGGCGCTAGCAGCAGCAGGCTGAGCAGGAACACGATGTGGTCGATGCCGATCCAGATGTGCCAAACGCCTTCGACCACGTAGCGTCCAAAAACCGCAAGCCCACCGGCCTGCTCGTGTGCGATGCGCACCTGGGGACTGTCTGGACTGAGCACCGCATTGGTTTGCAGGTCGGGCAGTTCGGCTTTGACCAAGGCCCGGTGCAGCCCGTCTCGCTCAAAGATCAGGCCGTAGCGCAGCTCGAGATTGGCCTGGGCCAGATCGTTCAGGCCCGGGCAGCTGACGCGCCACAGCGCGCTGAGATAGGGGCCATCGGCGCGCGTTGCCGCTTGCAGATCGGCAGCGCCCAGTGTGCAGGGCTGCCCCGCTGAGCTCAGCGCAAGGCCTTGTCGCAGCCAGGTGTCGATGGGCGCTTGCTGCGCCAGGGTCTCGCCCCAGGTGACGTGGCCGTCGCGGTCGGCATCGAGGTCGAAGGTGAAGTCGATGTCGCGCAGGTGAATATCGGCGCGCAGTGTCAGCTCTTGGGAGCCCTTGGCCTCGATCGCCAGGTAACTGTTGCTGCTCGAATGCGCTTGCGCGGTTTGCCAGGGCGAGCAGGCCAGCAGAGCCAGCACCGCCGGCCACAGCCATTTGTGCAGGGCGGTCATCGGCTGCCCCCGTTCCAGCGCGGGTGCGATTGGAGTCGCTCGAGCAATGGCGTCAGATCGGCGTCGGTGTAGCCGGTTTGCTGCGCCCAGGCGATCACCGGCTCTGCCGCGCGTGGCTGGTTGACCGCCAGTGCCGCTTGCACGAACAGCAGGGCGTCGGGCGGCTCTTTTTGCAGCTTCCAGTTGTCGATGGACAGCGCCAGCCCAGCCGCCGGGTCTTTGCCATAGGCGATGAGGTAGATCAGCTTGGGGCGCTCGATCAGGGATTCGCCACGCTGCGCCTGCGATTGCAGCCTGAGATCGAGCAGCTGCGCCAGTCGAGTCTCGTCGCCGTCCTTCAGACCCCGGCTGGCGATGACCGCCTGCATCAGCAGGGCGTCGGTGGCGCTATCGAGGGGGATGAGTTTTTTGGCCTCGGCGTGGCGGCCGCTTTGGTTGAGCAGCTCGACCAGCGAGAGCCGAATCAGGTGCGATTGAGGCTGGGCCTTGAGCTGCTTGTCCCAGGTGGCCAGGGCCATCGGGGCCTGCCCCGCAACCCGCTGGGCTTCACCGAGGTGAAAGGCGATCCAATCTTGCGAGCCCGAGTCCTTGAACCGCGGCGCGCTCAGTGCGCGTTGCAGCTTGGCAATGGCTTGCGCCGCCTGTCCGGTGCGATACAGCAACACCGCGCGGTAAATCTCGGCCTCTTCCTGGCCGAACAGCCGGGCGATGTCATCACAGTCCTGGCGCGCAGCGTTCATGTCGGCCAGCAGCAGGTGCAAGGCGAAACGCCAGGACCAAAACTCGGCCTGCGCGCGATCTTTTTCGATGGCCAGGTTGATGTCGCGCAGCCCGCCCTGGAAATCGTGGAAGCCCTGCTTGACCAAGCCCCTGAGAAAGTAGGCCTGCGCTGGCAAATCGTTGGCCTGCCACCAAGGCGCCAGTGCGGCCCGGGCCGAGCCAAACCAGCGCAGATCACCCTGGCGCAGGCCGAGCACGAAGACGGCTCTGGCAAAGGCGAGCGCCGCATCGAGGTTTTTGGGGTCGGCGCGCCACGCCTGGTCGAGTGTGCGCAAGGAGCCATCGCGCCCAGCCTGCGCATGAACCGACGCGACCAAGCGGTCTGTCGGCGCGGGCTTGAAGCGCTCTTGCGCCACGGTCGGCGCGGCAAGGGCCAAGCAGGCCAAGCCGGCGACAAGACCATGATGCAGAGCTCGATTCATATTTGGCGACAGTATTGGAAAGGGTCGTTACCACTCGGGTGCGGGCCTTCGGCTTCAGCGCCGGTCAACCCAAAGGCACCATCTTCAGATGGCTGATAAACTCAGCCGTGCCGAGGAGTTTGTGTCGGCGCAGCATCGCATTGTCGGTGTTTTCAAATCAGCCTCAACTCTAACCAGGTGCCCTCCATGAAATACGCTCTGACCGCTCTGATTTCCGCATTCATGCTCGCTTCTGCTCCGGCCATCGCTGGCAGCCACGGCGGCGGCAAGATGGACGACAAGAAAGTCGACTGCTCCAAGAAAGAAAACGCGAAGAACGCGGCTTGCACCAAGAAGTAAGCCCTTCAGTCTTTCTTCCCCATCGGGCCTGCCTGTTTCTCAACAGGCAGGCCCGATTGTTTTTTGGGGTGCTTGCCCTTGGCCGTGCGATTTGCGGGCCCACGCAGCCCGCGGCCTCAAGACCCGCCTACGGCTGGCCGGTCAGGTGCCTGCGCATGAAATCGCAAAAGTGCCGCGTCAACGCCGGGTAGTGCTCTTGCCATTGCGGGAAAGCAATCAGGTCGACATCTTGGTCGGTGATGGGCAGCTCCACCAATTGGGCGCCCGCAATCAGCCGAGCCGCGGCCTTGCCGCTGACTGACGAGTGCGTTTTGTCGTTGCCCGGCACCACCATCACGGGCACGCGGTAGGCCTTCAGTTCCTCTTCGGGAACGCCGCGCACCGGGCCTTCCGGTCCCGTCATGAAGCGATCGAGCCAATGGCTCATGACCCGGATGTACTCGGTCGGGTCCATGGCCATCAGGCGCTCGCGGTTGTCCGGGTTGAGCGCCAGCCTCTCCCGGTAGGCCTCGGTCTCGCACACCGCTGCCATGCCGCCTTTCTTGGCCGCATCCAGAAATTGGCCGTAGTACATCTGCGGCAGCCGCCCGGCTGCAAAAGCGCCACCGGTGACCCGCATCAACAGCAGCCCCCGCACCATGCCAGGATGGCGTCGCATCATCATCATCGACAGCCTGGCACCGGCCGAGGAGCCGCCAAAAAACGCCCGCGTGACCCCATAGTGGCTCAGCAGGGCGGCCAGGTCATCGGCCCAGATGTCTTCTTCGCTGTCCTGGCCCGCAATCACGATGTCAGACGCACCCGTGTTGCGGCGGTCGTGAACCAGCACGCGAAATCCTTCGCGCGCAATCATCTGGGCCAGAGGCGCCATCTCCAGGTAACGGTGACGGCCCCCGCTGTTGAGGGCCAGCCAGGGGCCTGAGTCTCCGTAGACTTCGTGAAAGAGGCGGACCGATCGGATCTGCAGATAAGGCATGGTTCGGTTCAGTCCATCGAGATGTTGGCGCGCTTGGCCAGCGCCGAGAACTGTTCGACCTCTCTGGCCATGCGCTCGGTGATTTGGCTGGGGCCTTCATAAACCGGCGTGACGCCCTGGGCGATCAACTGCGCCTGGGTGTCGGGCTCCTTCATCGCCTGCTCGATCAGACTGGCCAGTCGGCTGACGATTTGCGGTGGCGTGCGCGGCGGCATCGAAATGCCGACCCAGGTCTCAAGCACCAGGCCAGGTTTGATTTCCGAGACGGTGGGCACACCCGGCAGTTGCGGGGAGCGGCTGGCCCCGGTGACTGCCAAGGCCTTGAGCGCGCCGGACTTGACCTGGCTGACCGTGGAGCTCAAGCCCGGGACCGACACGGTCACCAGGCCGGCCATCAGATCCGTCATCGCCGGCCCGGAGCCTCGGTAGGGCACATGCACCCAGTCGATGCCAAAGGCCTCCTTGATGATCTCGCCGCTCAGGTGAGAGGCCGAGCCGGCACCGGCCGATGCAAAGTTGTATTTGCCCGGCGCGGCCTTGGATGCCGCCACCAGTTCCTGCAGCGTGTTGAAAGGCGCTTTGCCGTTGACCACGACCGCAAAGGGCAGCACGCCGAAGGTGGCCACATGGCTGTAGCCGGCCACGCTTTCAAACATGGGCTTTTTGCTCAGCGCCTCACTGACCGGCATCGCGCCGTTGCTGAGCAAGACGGTGTAGCCGTCAGGCGTTGCGCGCGAGACTTCCGCAGCGCCAACAGCGCCACCGGCGCCCGCACGGGTTTCGACGACAAAGGTTCTGCCTGACAGCGCGCTCAGACGAGCCGCCAGCACCCGCGCCGGTCCGTCAAAGCTGCCGCCTGGCGGGAAGGGCACCACCAGCCTGACGTTGCGCTCTGGGTATTGGGCCTGCGCTGGCGACCATGCCAGGGTGAGGGCGCCGACCGCGGCAAGCAGTGCGGCGTATTTCCTTTTCGACGAGACGATCTGGACCACAGGACCTCCTATGAGTTGGACGAAGATTGCGCGAGGATTTGCTCGGGCGTGATGGGCAGCTGTCTGACCCTCACCCCGAGCGCGTTGAAGACGGCATTGCCGATGGCCGCAGCGGTGGGTCCATGGCTGGCCTCGCCCGCGCCGACCGAGGGCTCGTGCGGCCGATCGATCAGTGCGACCTGGACGCGCGGCGCTTCAGAAAACTTCAAGATGGGGTAGTCCTCCCAGCTGCGCGTCGTGATGCGGTCGCGGTCAAAGCGCAGTTGCTCCTTCAAGGTCCAGCTGCAGCTTTGCACCGCGCCACCTTCGAGCTGGCTCTTGGCCCCATCGGGGTTGACCACCTGGCCGACGTCGGCTGCGATCGAAATGTCGGTGACGCGTATCGACGTGCCCGCCACCACGCGCACCGCCACGGCGCACCAGGCACCGGTGTTTTTGTAGCGTGCGTAGGCCATGCCGCAACCGACGCCTTCTTCGCCGGCACTCCCATCGGACCACCACGGCGCTTGCTGGACCGCCAGTTCAATCACCTCGCGCGCTCTGGGATCGCTCAGATGCGCGAGCCTGAAGGCCACGGGGTCCGTGCCGAGGGATTGAGCCAATTCGTCCATGAAGCATTCGATCGCCCAGACGTTGGCATAGCCGCCCAGCGCCCGGATGGCTGATGTGCGGATCGGCATCTCCAGCAGCCGGTTGTAGACAACGGTGTGGTCCGGCAGGTCATACAGCGGGATCGCATTGCGA
Source organism: Polaromonas sp. (assembly GCA_044350985.1). GTDB lineage: Bacteria > Pseudomonadota > Gammaproteobacteria > Burkholderiales > Burkholderiaceae_C > Polaromonas. Next base: position 5,108 of record JBILGP010000152.1, read on the forward strand.
TCGCCCCCACCGCCGGCCGAGGGCGGCGGGTCCAGCGAGACGGGCTTGTCAAAGGGG
>JBILGP010000044.1:0-8170 GCA_044350985.1 Polaromonas sp.
AGCCCTTGTCGCCGTTCATGGCCGCGCTGTTGGTAAAGCCGGCAAACAGCTTGTCTTTCCAGCCCTGCGTGAACCACACCTTGGACGAGGCATCGGCAAACTTTTTGAACTGCCAGCTCACCGTGCCCATGTAGGTGGGCGAGCCCATGATGATCGCATCGGCCGCCGCCAAGGTGTCCCAGGCGCTGGCCGGCACGTTGCCATCGGCATCGATCGCAATCAGCTCAGCCTGCGCACCTTCGGCCACAGATTGCGCCATGCGCTGCGTGTGACCGTAACCCGAGTGATAAACCACCACCACTTTTGCCATATCAAACTCCCCGTTAAAAAAACAATCAGGCTGCCAAGTCGAAGACCAAGACCTCGGCCTGGCGCCCAGCGGACAAATCGAGCTGGCTTTGCGCCGCCAGCTTGAGCGCATCGCCGCCGCGCAAAGTCTGCCCATTGACCGACAGCTCGCCAGCGATCAGATGAACATAGGCCTTGCGCGCCCGATCGAGAGCAAGCCGGGCCTGCTCGGACCCATCAAACAGGCCCGCGTACAAGCGCACGTCGGCATGCACCGTGACCGAGCCGTCGGCGCCGTCGCGCGAGGCCACCAGGCACAGCCGGCCGCGCTTTTGGTCGGGCGCGAAATGCTTTTGCTCATAACCCGGATCGATGCCCCGCACGGCCGGCTCGATCCATATCTGCAGAAAATGCGTTTGCCCCTGCGCGCTGTGGTTGAACTCGCTGTGCATCACGCCGCGGCCGGCGCTCATGCGCTGCACATCGCCGGGCAAGATGGCCGTGCCATTGCCCATGTTGTCTTGATGGGCCAGCGCGCCCGACATCACGTAGCTGATGATCTCCATGTCGCGGTGGCCATGGGTGCCAAAGCCCGTGCCCGGCGCGATGCGGTCTTCATTGATGACGCGCAAGTTGCCAAAACCCATGTGCGCCGGGTCGTGATAGCCGGCAAACGAAAACGAATGAAACGACTTGAGCCAGCCATGGTCGGCAAATCCGCGCTGGTCGGAAGGTCGCAGGCTCATCATGGTCAAAAAGCTCCAAAGGTCGGTGTCGGCATCGAAAGGGCTCCACTGTATGATCCGATTCATGCCAATGGGTTAAATCTATTTAACCCCAACGTTCGAATTTTTTGCATGCAAAAACCTTCCCTGCACAGCGCCGACGTGCTCACGCCCGATGCACTGCGCATGATTGAGGCGATTGATCGCTGCGGCAGCATGGCCGCCGCAGCGCGGGCGCTGGGCTTGGTGCCCAGCGCCTTGAGCTACCGCGTGCGCCAGCTCGAGCAGGCCCTTGACGTGCTGCTGTTTGACCGCAGCTCGCGCCAGGCGCGGCTGACCGAGGCGGGGCACGAGTTGCTGCGCGAGGGACGGCGCCTGCTGCAAGACCTTGACGCGGTGGCCCACCGCGTGCGCCGGGTGGCCACCGGCTGGGAGCCGCAGCTGACTCTGGCCATCGACAGCGTTATCTCGCTGCGCACCGTGATGGAGCTGTGCGAAGCGTTTTATGCACTGCAGCCACCCACGCGCCTGAAGCTGCGCGAAGAAACCCTGTCGGGCACGCTGGCCTGCCTGACCTCGGGCCGCGCCGATCTGGCCATCGGCGTGGTCAACGAAAGCACCACCCTGGCCGGCATCCAGTCCAAGCCACTGGACCAGCTCGAGTTTGTGTTTGCGCTGGCGCCCCAGCACGTTCTGGCCGCCGCGCCCGAGCCCCTGAGCGATGCCCTGATCGGTCAGCACCGGGCGGTGGCCGTGGCCGACTCGGTGCCCAGTGGCGCGGGGCTCACCCTGGGCCTGCTCAGCGGCCAAGATGTGCTGACCGTGCCCAATATGAGCGCCAAGCTGCAGGCCCAGTTGCGCGGCCTGGGCACCGGTTTTTTGCCCCGCTACGTGGCCCAGCCGCACATCGAGCGCGGCGAGCTGGTGGTCAAACAGGTGCAGCGGGCCAACCGCATCTCGCGCTGCAGCTACGTCTGGCGCCAAGACCCTGCCGGCAAGCCCGGCCGGGCGCTGCAATGGTGGCTGCAGCAACTCGAGAAACCGGCCACCTGCAAGGCCTTGCTCGAACGCATCTGAGCCAATGCGGCGGCCGATGGGTGTAGAGTCGCGACATGAGCCGCACCACACCCCCTCCCCCCAAAATCCGGCACTTTGCCGTCATTGGCGCCGGCATGGCCGGCATAGCTTGCGCCCGCACCCTGCTGCAAGCGGGCCACCAGGTCACGGTCTTTGAGAAAAGCCGCGGCCCGGGCGGTCGCATGGCCACGCGGCGCACCGAGTTCGGCAGCTTCGACCACGGCGTGCAGTACTTCACCGTGCGCGACGCACGCTTTAAAAAGGCGCTGGCCGCCACGGCCGCGCCCACTGCGCCCTGGCAGGTCAATACCGTGCGCATCATGGACGAAGCCGGCCGCGTGGTGGCGGCCTCTGGCCGCAACGCCGAAGTGCACCACGTGGCCACGCCGGGCATGAGCGCCTTGCTGCAGCACTGGGCCGCCCCCCTTGAGGCCTTGCACCGCCAGAGCCTGGTCACCCGGATCGAGCCCGACCGGCTGCACAAGGCGCGCTGGCAATTGCACACCGAAGGCCCGGGCGCGCAGACGCAAATTCACGCCGGCTTTGACGCGGTGCTGCTGGCCCTGCCCTCAACCCAGGCCGCCACCTTGCTGCGCGCCTCGCAGTTGCACCCCGAGCTGCAAAAAAAGCTCGATGCGGTGCGCGTGGCGCCCTGCTGGACCCTGATGCTGGCCTTTCCACAGGCCGCAGGGCCCCTGGGCCCGAGCTGGCATGCCGCACGCAGCGAGCACCACCGCATCGCCTGGCTGGCGCGCGAGGCCTCCAAACCCGGGCGCGAATCGATCGAGCGCTGGACGGTGCAAGCCAGCCCCGAGTGGTCGCAGCGCCACCTGGAAGACGACGAAGAGCGCGTCAAAGCCAAGCTGCTGCGCGCCTTCACCGAAGTCACCGGCATCCGGGCCGAGCCCGGCCACGCCCAGGTGCACCGCTGGCGCTACGCGCAAACCCTGGCACCACTGGGCCAGAGCCATCTGTGGGACGCACGCAGCGGCATCGGCTTGTGCGGCGACTGGTGCCTGGGCCGCCGCGTGGAAGACGCGTTTGTCTCCGGGCTCGAACTGGCCTTGAACGCGGCCTGAACGCACCGGCCAGTGCGTGCGGCCCGGGGAGCCACGCCAATTGAAAGCGCCTGGCTACATCGGCCGCTTTGCGCCCTCGCCCACCGGCGCCCTGCATGCCGGCTCGCTGGCCAGCGCCCTGGCCAGCTGGCTCGACGCCCGCGCCCACGGCGGCCAGTGGCTGGTGCGCATCGAAGACGTCGACACCCCGCGCTGCGTGCCAGGGGCTGACCAGACGATCTTGCAGCAGCTCGAGCGCTGCGGCCTGCGCAGCGACGCCCCGGTGCTCTGGCAAAGCCAGCGCAGCGCCGCCTACCAAACTGCCCTGGAGCAGTTGCTCGCCCGGGGCCTGGCCTACCCCTGCGGCTGCAGCCGCAAGGACATTGAAGCCGCGCAAGGCCACGCCACCGCACGCCACCAGGCGCCCACCTACCCCGGCACCTGCCGCGCTGGCCTGCTCGGCAAACCGGCGCGCGCCTGGCGGCTGCATCTGCCCGCGCTGCGCCAAGCGCTGGCTCTGCCTGAGCACACCGACTGGCACGACCGCAGGCTGGGCCCGCAAAGCCAGGACGTGGCCCAAGCCGTGGGCGATTTCGTGCTCAAGCGCGCCGACGGCCTGTGGGCCTACCAACTGGCGGTGGTGGTCGACGACGCCGCCCAAGGCATCACCCACGTGGTGCGCGGCCAAGACCTGACCGACAACACCGCCCGCCAAATCCTGCTGCAACGCGCCCTGGGCCTGCCCACACCGGCCTACCTGCACACCCCCCTGGTGCTGGGCGCCAACGGCGAAAAGCTGAGCAAGCAAAACGGCGCAAAGCCGCTGGACCTGAGCGAGCCAATGGCGGCGCTCAACGCCGCAGCCCAAGTGCTGGGCCTGCCGCCTGCGCCGGGTGTGGGGGTGCAGGAGGCGCTGGGGCGGTGGGTGGGGGAGTGGGTGCACCGCTGGAGCGACACCGCAAGCGCGCGCCTTTGAAGAGATCAAGCGGGGCCCGGCGTGCGATGGCGCAAGCTGCAATGGCACCGGCTGGAAGGTCGCCAAACCCCCGTCGGAAAGACTCAGCTACTGGCACCGAATGTCTCGGAGGCGCATTTGAGTAGTTGAAGCTTGAAGTCCGCGATCTGTAAAACCTAGCCTTTTTCGGCTAGGCCTCATGTCCAGGCATAGGACTGATGGCGCTGCCTGAATTTGTCGGGGCGCCTCTCCGATTGAGGCCTCGCCCTCTCGTCAACCAAGTTGATCCGATGCAGAGGGAACAAAAACACCCTCAAGACACGTCCCGCAACACATCGTCCTCGGTCAGCCAGCCTGCCTGCTGCGCAGCAGGACCGAGCTCGGCATGCGCCACTTGGAGGGCCTGCCGGAGTCGATAGCGCCTTAGCGACTGGGACAAAAGCTCTCGCACCAACGCGCTCTTGGTCTTGCCGCTTTGCTCGCAAGCCAGTAGCAGATCGCGCTCTTCGCGCTCGGTCAAACGCACGGTCAATTGCCGCATTTCAGCCCTTTGAGCATACCGCGTGAAAACGTGTGCCATCCTAATACAGTCATCGCGAGGAACGAAGCGATCCATGGGCCGTCCTTGAGAAGACATGGATTGCCACGGCGCTGTGCGCCTCGCAATGACGGAGTCGGCGGTGCGCCTCACAGCGGCGCAAGCGCCCGAGAGAGCAAGGAAGATGGTCGCCGCGGGCCATCTAAACGCGAGCCGCGATAATGCGGTCGCCTTTTCACCCCATGAACACCATCGACCCCACCCCTCCCAACGACGCGGTGCCGCATCCGCGTGCCATCAAGAGCTATGTGCTGCGCGCTGGGCGGATGGGGCCGGGGCAGTTGCGCGCCATTGAGCGGCATGGGCCGCAGTTTGTGCTGCCCTACCGCAGCCAGCGGCTTGATGCGGCCGCGGCGTTTGGCCGCGCGGCGCCGCTCATCCTGGAGATCGGCTTTGGCATGGGCGATGCCACGGCGCAGATTGCGCTGGCGCGGCCACAGGACAATTTTTTGTGCTGTGAGGTCCACCAGCCCGGCGTGGGCGCGCTGCTCAAGCGCTGCGGCGAGCAGGGCATTGCCAACATCCGCATCGTGCAGCACGATGCGGTCGAGGTGATGGACCACATGCTGGGCCACAGCAGCCTGGACGGGGTGCATATTTTTTTTCCAGATCCCTGGCACAAGGCGCGTCACCACAAGCGGCGGCTGATTCAAGGCCCGTTTGTGCAGCGGCTGGCCGAGCACATCAAACCGGGCGGCTACCTGCACTTGGCCACCGACTGGGAGCCTTATGCCGAGCAAATGCTCGAGGTGCTGTCGGCCCAGCCGATGCTGCGCAACACCAGCGATGGCTTTGCGCCCAAACCCGACTACCGGCCCCTGACCAAGTTCGAAAACCGCGGCCTCAAACTCGGCCACGGCGTTTGGGACTTGGTGTTCGTGCGCACCTAAACAGCGGGCATGGCCCACCAGCCCAAGAACCCGCACATTGCCATGAGGGGCGGTGTGTCGCCCAGTTGCGTGGCCCTGCCGCGCATGAAGCAAAGCCCTTGGCCCACGCTGCTGGACCACCTGGCCGAGCGCTTGAGCGCGGTCAGCCGCAGCCAGTGGGCCCAGCGCATGGCACAAGGCAGCGTGCTGGGCGAAGACGGCCAGCCCCTGCCACCCGATGCCCCCTATGTGCACGGCGCGCGGGTGTACTACTGGCGCGAGCTGCCCGGCGAGACCGCCATACCCTTCGAGGCGGGCGTGGTCTTCGAAGACGATCTGCTGCTGGTGGCCGACAAGCCGCATTTCTTGCCTGTGACGCCGGGCGGGCGCTACGTGCGCGAGACCCTGCTGGTGCGTCTGAAGGCCCAGACCGGCTGCGCGGACTTGAGCCCGCTGCACCGCATCGACCGCGAAACCGCGGGTCTGGTGGTGCTGTGCAAACGGCCGCAGGACCGCGATGCCTACCAGGGGCTGTTTCGCCAGCGGCAGGTGCACAAGGTCTACCAAGCGGTGGCGCCCTGGCGGGCCGATCTGCGGTTTCCGCTTAGCCGCAGCAGCCACATCCTGGAAGACGAGGAGGCTTTCTTCCGCATGCGCGAGGCCGGGCCCGAGGAAGGCCTGCCGCCCAACAGCCACACCGACATCGATTTGCTGGCGCAAAGCGGCGCGCGTGCGCTCTACCGGCTCGAGCCCACCAGTGGCAAGCGCCACCAGTTGCGCGTGCACATGAACGCCCTGGGCCTGCCGATCGAGGGCGACCAGTTCTACCCCAGGGTGCTGCGCGGGCCCGAGGAGCGCGAGGACTTTGCGGCGCCGCTGCAACTGCTGGCCCAGTCGCTGGCCTTCAAAGACCCGGTGAGCGGGCAAGCGCGGGCGTTTGAGACGGCCTTGCGTTTGAACTGGGTGGACAACGGCGGCTAAAGCGAGGCTGCGGGCCGAGTATGGCTCACAGCCACCTTGAGCCGGCCTTGCCCCGCACCCACCGCATACACTGCGGCGTATGCCCACCGCTGCGCCGCTCAGCCCCGAAGCCACCGCCGCCGCCCTGCCCTACACCGCGCTGGCACGCGAGATTGCGGCGCTGATGCGCGATCAGAGCGTGCAGGTGCCGCCGCGCCTGGTGCAAACATTGGCCGGCGGTGCGATTTTGGCGGCCATGCCCGCACACGACGCGAACATCGCGATCACCAAGCTGATCACCTATGTGGCCGGCAACCCCACCCGGGGCCTACCGGCCATACAGGGCGACATCGTGGTCTTTGACGGGCGCAGCGGCTGCAAACTGGCCACACTCGACGGCCCGACGGTGACGGCGCGGCGCACAGCGGCCGTGTCTTTGCTGGCGGCCCAGCGCTTGCGCCCCCAGGCCCAGGGGCCTCTTTTGATCGTCGGTGCAGGGGTGCAGGGGCGCTCGCACCTGGAGGCTTTTCACGAGGGGCTGGGCATCAGCGAGGTCTTGATCGCCTCGCGCAGCGCGGCCAGTGCACAGGCGCTGGCGGGGCATGCACGCCGCTTGGGTCTGCGAGCCCGCACGGTCGACGATGCCAACGCCGCCGTGGCCGACTGCGCCTGGATCGTCAGCTGCACACCGGCGCAGGAGGTGGTGCTCAGCGCACACCCTGGCCCAGGCGCGTTTGTGGCCGCTGTGGGGGCCTTCACGCCGAGCATGGTCGAATGGGCGCCGCAGGTCTGCCAGGCCATCGCGAGCACCGGACAGTTGGTGGTCGATACCCGCGATGCCGACCACGAGGCAGGCGACTTGCTGCAGGCGGGCATAGACGTCAGCCAGGTGCCGACCTTGGCCGAGGTCATGGCTGGGCCGGCCGATCAACCGGCCCGCAGTGGGCCGGTTTTTTTCAAGAGTTGCGGCTGGGCGGGTTGGGACCTGGCCGCAGCGCGCTGCGCTCAAAGCCTCTGGGTCACCCAGGCCTGAACACTGGCCAGCGCCTGCGGCAAAGCGGCCGCGTCCGTGCCACCGGCCATGGCCATGTCGGCTTTGCCGCCGCCCTTGCCGCCAACCTGGCTGGCCACAAAGTTGACCAGCTCGCCGGCCTTGACTTTGGCCGTGCTGTCGGGCGTCACGCCCGCGGCGATCTGCACCTTGTCACCTTCGACGGTGGCCAGCACGATGACCGCGGTCTTGAGTTTGTCTTTGAGCTTGTCGAGCGTCTCGCGCAAGGTTTTGGCGTCGGCGCCTTCGAGCCGGGCGGCCAGGACTTTGAGTCCCTTGATGTCGCTGGCCTGGGCCATGAGCTCGTCGCCCTGACTCGACGCCAGCTTGCCCTTGAGCGCCGCGACTTCTTTTTCGAGCGCCTTGACCTGCTCGAGCACCTGGGCAATGCGGGCATTGAGCTCGGCCGTCGGCGCCTTGAGGCTGCCCGCGGCCTGGGCCAGCGTGCCTTCGAGCGACTGCAGGTAGGCCAGCGCGTTTTCGCCCGTCACGGCTTCGATGCGGCGCACGCCAGCGGCCACGCCGCTTTCGGCCACGATCTTAAACAGGCCAATATCGCCGGTGGCCTTGACATGCGTGCCGCCGCACA
>JBILGP010000045.1:0-8047 GCA_044350985.1 Polaromonas sp.
CAACCTCAAGCTTGAAAGGGCGCAACACAGTCATCCTGCGACTTTAAGCCAAACCGCTCAGATCAGCTGCGCAAGCGGCTTTGGCCGCCGTGCATTAGGATTTGCGCTTATGGATTTCCTGGCGCCGCAATTTCTTTGGCTGCTGACCCTCGTGCCGGCCCTGGTGCTGCTTTACCTGTGGCTGATGCGGCGCAAGAAGAAGCTGGCCCTGCGCTACGCGAATCTGGACATCGTCAAGCAGGCCATGGACAGCGGCGGGCGCTGGCGGCGCCACCTCCCGCCAGCGCTGCTTTTGGCGGCCATCAGCCTGGCGCTGCTGGCCGCATCCAGGCCCTTGGCCACCATCCCACTGCCGACCGCCAGCGCCACCATCATCTTGGCTATGGACGTGTCGTTGAGCATGCGTGCCACCGACGTCAAGCCCAACCGCTTGGTGGCCGCGCAGGAGGCTGCCAAGGCCTTCCTGGCAGAGTTGCCGCCTGCCATCAAGGTGGGCATCGTGACCTTCGCCGGCACCACACAACTGGTGCAAGCCCCCACGCACAACCGCGAGAACCTGGTCGCGGCCATCGACCGCTTCCAGATGCAGCGAGGCACCGCCGTCGGCAATGCCATCGTGGTGTCGCTGGCCACGATCTTTCCGGATGAGGGCATAGACCTGGGCGAGATGACTTTTGGCAGCCCCACGCGCGGCAAGAGCCTGGACGACAAGAGCAAGCCCAGCAAGAAAGAAGTGACCCCCGTCGCCCCCGGCTCCTACCCGTCGGCGGCCATCATCTTGCTGACCGACGGGCGGCGCACCACAGGCATCGACACCGAAGAGGCCGCCAAGATGGCGGCCGACCGCGGCGTGCGCGTTTACGCCATCGGGTTGGGCACGGTCGACGGCGCCGTGCCCGCTTACGACAGCTGGACCGCGATCTACATGAAGCTCGACGAGCCGAGCCTGCGCGCCGTGGCCCAAAAGACGCAGGCCGAGTACTACTACGCGGGCGATGCCGAGGCGCTCAAAAACGTCTACACCCAGCTCAGCTCGCGCGTGCAGGTCGAGAAAAAAGAAACCGAGCTGTCCGCGCTGCTGGCGCTGATGGCAGCTTGCCTGTCCATCGCGGCGGCGGCACTGTCGCTGCTGTGGTTTAGGCGGATCGCCTAGGGTCGAGCGTCGAAGACTTGCTGGAAATTGATCCAGCCGATCGGAGCTGGGCGCTCAAGTGGGTTGGCAGAGCACGGCCGCAGGCCCTGCCCTGCCCTGCCCTGGGACTTGCGCAGCGAGTCGCTATGAATTGACCGGCGCCCAATCGCGCAAGGCCGAGTAGGCCCCGCGCCAATACAGGAGGGGCTTGCCTTCAGAAGATTCGCAGTGGAGTGACCTGCCCCCCACCTGCACTGCAGGCAACCGGGTAACTGCCGGATTTAGGATTACATGGTGGAAAGTCGACTGGCCCGAGGACCGCTGAAGGCCGACAGCGTTGCGCTACAGCGCGCTTAGTTCACGGACAGGAGGCGACCAGTACTCGCAAAGAGCGCCGCCTTGCCAGCGCCCGGCTGACCGTCTTGGAAGTGGCCGGTCACGCGCTTGGGTTTATGCCCGGTGGTGGAACCCGGGGGCGCAAGCCAGCCTTGATGAGCAAAGTGGAGCGAGAGTTGCAGCAGGTAGTGCGGGATCCCTACTTCGTAGGACATCCATCGAGTAGGTCTTTTTTGGTGATCGCTTGCCATGGAGCCACTTCTGATCCAGCGGCGCGCGGCTGGCTCTCAGTCCAGGCTCAGCCCGGTCGCCTTCGCCGGCCGCTCCCAGCTGGCAAAGTCGGTCCGTTGCACCGCAGCGAGTTCGGCGGCGGTGGAGCCGACCGGGTCAAAACCGAGCTTCAGCAGCCGCTCCGCCACATCGGGCCGCTTGACGGCCTTCATGGCGGCATTCTGGAGCCGCAACTGCAGCTCAGCCGGCAGGCCTGCAGGTGCATACATGCCAAACCAGGCCGAAGCCTCGATGTTGATGCCGGACTCTTTCAAGGTCGGTACCTGCGGCACTTGCGGGTCGCGCCGCGGGCCGGCCACCGCGATGATGGTGGCCTTACCGGCGCGGTGAAATTCGGTCGACTCGGAGACTGCGTCAATCTTGTAGGCCACATGACCGCCGAGGAGCGCTGCATTGGCCGGCGCGCCACCGGCGAAGGGCACATGCGTCAGCGTGGTGCCGGTCGCCTGGCCCAGCATGGTGCCCAGCAGGTGCGCGGCACTGCCCTCGCCGGGCGACGCGAAGCTGGCATTTGCCGGAGACGCCTTGATCTTCGCGATCATCTCGGCCATCGATCTCACCCCGCTGGCCGGCCCGGCCGTGATGCCGAACTGCACCAGCGCCAGCTGACTGATCGGCGTGAAGTCCTTGACCGGGTTGTAGTCGAGTTTCTTGAACAGGTGGGGGAACAGCACCATCGGCGGCGAGGGCACGATGATCACGGTCTGCCCGTCGGGCTTAGCATTCTTCAGCAGGCCGATGGCGAGGCGACCGGCGGCGCCCGGCCTGTTCTCGACGATCACCGCGCCGAGATCGTCCCGCATGGCGTCGCCGATGGCCCGGGCCACCACATCGGCCGAACCGCCCGGCGGGAAGCCGACCAGGATGCGCAGGGGCGGCCGGTCCTGCGCCCGCAACGGCGCCATGGCGCTGGAAGCGAGCAGCGCGGCACTGGCGCACAGGATCTGGCGGCGTTGGAGGTGGGTAGGGGCGTGCGGCACGGGAGAGTCTCTGTGGTTAGACCCCGATCCTAAAGACTTTGGCCCCCGCAGGGGCATCAGGCTTTCTGATGCCCCGATGCATTTTTGCGCGGCACGTTACGGAGATCGTCCGCCGCACCGGCCATGGTGATCAGTGCCTGTGCCAGCCGCTCGGACGCGCGGTTCAGGATGCTGCCCTGGCGCCGCAACAACACCACCGGGCCGACGATACCGGCCAGCGGCAGAGGCAGGCGGCGCAGCAGCCCGGCCGCCTGCAGGTCCATCGCGACAGGTGCCGGCATGATGCCCAGCAGCGGTGTGGAGCGCAGCAGGTACAGGTTGGTGAACAGGGACACCGATTCGATGACCCGGGCCGGCGTTCGGCCGCATTCACGCAGGCACACCGCGTCAAATCCCTGGCGCACCATGACGGCCGCCGGTGGAAGCACCCAGGCCTGGTCGAGCACCTCGTCGAAGTCAAGCCGCCGGCGCCGTGCCAGCGCGTGGCGTGTGCCGGCAACGGCCGCAAACTCCTCCTGCGCCAGCGCATGGACTTCCAGCCCCTCCAGCGCGGTGTCGGGCCGCACCCGTCCCACGACCAGGTCCAGTTCGCCGCGGCGCAGGCGTTCAGCGAGCATGTCGTGAGCGCCCTCCAGGATCCGCACCTGCGCACCCGACAACAGGCCTTCGGTACCGGTCAGGGCCTGCGCCAGCATGGTGGGTGCGATGGACGCCATCATGCCCACCCGTACCAGCCCGCTGTTGCCGTCCAGCAGCGACTGCATGGTGTTCTCGATCTGGTCCACATTGGACAGCAGCAGCCGGGCCTGTTCGGTCACCGCGCGTCCGTAGGGCGTTGCGAGCAGTCCGCGCGCGGAGCGCTCGTACAGGCGCGCACCCAGCATCTCTTCCAGTTCCGCCAGCAGGCGTGTGGCGTTGGGCTGTGTCATGTGCATGCGGCTGGCTGCGCCATGCAGGCTCGGATCGTCGGACAGGGCCTCGATCAGCATCAGGTGGCGCAGCTTGATTCGATTGCGCAGGAGCGGGCGGGGCAGGCGGTTCACGGCAAACGGTCCGGTTGTAGCTGCAAGGTGTGGATGCGCGAATCGCATCGCCAGTTGATCGCACGATCACATTCGGTGATTACCGACTGTGGCACAAACCACTCTACCATCGCACGCGCCAGTCCCGGGTACCGGCGGTGCGTCGGGCCTGGATCCGTGACACAGCACCGCATCGCAATGCAGACCACCCATGACCGATACACCCGCGCCACGGCCGCGCCGCAGACCCAACGTGGTCATCATCCTTGCCGACGACATGGGTTACGGCGACCTGTCCGCCTACGGCAACCCGCTGATCGAGACCCGCCACATCGACAGCATCGGGCAGGCAGGCGTGCGCTTCACCGACGGCTATTCCACCGCCCCTCTGTGCAGCCCGTCGCGAGCAGGGCTCATCACCGGGCGCTACCAGCAGCGTTTCGGGTTCGAGCACCAGGTATCGTCCGGCGCGTTTCCGGAGCGGCGCGAGGCGCGGCTGGAGGATGGCAGCCTGGCACCGCTGCAAGGCGAGGCCGAGTTCCTGCGCCGCGGGGTACCGCTGTCCGAGAAAAACTTCGGCGAGTTGTTCCACGCAGCCGGGTACCACACCGCCGTGATCGGTAAATGGCATCTGGGCCACGGCCCCGAGTTCCTGCCGCAGAGCCGCGGTTTCGACCACTCGGTGGTGTTCTACGGCAATACCAGCCTGCAGACGACCGATCCGAACGACCCGGAGATGTTCAGCCTGAAAGTCGACTTCCACGACGAAGCCGCCGACACCGCCTGGACGCGCGAGGGCCTCAACAACATCCGCAGGAACGGTGAGGTGGTCGAGGTCAACGACTACCTGCTGTTCCACTTTCGGGACGCGGCGGTCGACTTCATCGACAGGCACCAGGACCAGCCCTTTCTGCTGTACTTCGCGATGAACGCGCCGGTGCCACCGCTGCAGGTGCCGCGCCGCTATTTCGAGAGCCTGCGTGCCAGCATCCCGAACATCGCGGTGCGCGGCTACAACGCGCTGGTGCTGGCACAGGACGATGTGGTCGGCGCCGTGCTGGACAAGCTGCGCAGCACCGGGCTGGCCGACGACACGATCGTCGTGTTCGTGAGCGACAACGGCACGGCGCTCAGCCGCCCGGGCAGCAATGCGCCGTTCTCCGGCGGCAAGTACTCGACGATGGAAGGCGGCATCCGCATGCCCTTCATGATGCAGTGGCCGGGGCGCATCCCCAGCGGCCTGGTGTTCTCCAAGCCGGTCAGCACGCTGGACATCCTGCCGACCGTGGCGGCCGCCTGCGAGGTGCCGACTACGGCCGCGCAGTCGCTCGACGGAGTCGATCTGCTGCCCTACCTGAACAACGAGAAGGGCGGGGCGCCCCACGAGGCGCTCTACTGGAAGCTGGCCGGCTATTCGGCCGTACGGGTCGGCAAGTGGAAGCTGTACCTAGAGCCCAAGAACGGCATTGCCCGGCTGCATGACCTCGAACTCGACCCGGCCGAGCGGATCGACATGGCCAGCGCGGAGCCGCAGATCTTCCAGGCCCTGAAGGCGCGGTATGACACATGGGAGAAGTCGCTGCCGCCGCGCGCCTGGACCAACATCTCGCCGGTGTTCAAGAAGTAGGTCGCCGCAATGGATGCGGTCTTGGCCGGATTGGTCGCGCCGCCGGGTATGTGCCTGGTGCCGGGGGGCGGTTTTGTGATGGGCAGCACGCGCTTTTATCCCGAGGAGGCGCCGGTCCGCCAGGCCCGGGTCGGTCCGTTCTGGATGGATGCCGCGCCGGTGACCAACGCGGAGTTCGCCGCCTTTGTGGCAGCCACTGGCCATGTCACCCTGGCAGAGATGGCGCCCCTTGCGCAGGATTATCCAGGGCTGTTGCCCGGCATGGATTGCGCTGGCTCCACGGTGTTCGACAACACGCTGCCGGGCTTGGAGGATGGCAACCCGTCGAGCTGGTGGATTTTCCGGCCTGGCGCCGACTGGCGCCATCCGCTGGGCCCCGGCAGCAGCATCGACGCGCTTGGCGAGCACCCGGTCGTGCATGTGGCCTATGCCGATGCACTGGCTTATGCCGTGTGGGCGGGCAAGCAACTGCCGACGGAGGCCGAATGGGAGTTCGCGGCACTCGGCGGACTCGACGGCGCCGACTACGCCTGGGGCAACGAACTCGACCCGGACGGCGCCATGCTGGCGAACTACTGGCAGGGATTCTTCCCGTTCCAAAACACGCTGCGCGATGGCTGGGCGCGTACCTCCCCCGTGCGCAGCTTCCCGCCAAATCCCTATGGCCTGTACGACCTGATCGGTAATGTGTGGGAGTGGACCGCCGATGCCTGGGGGTTGCCTGGGGATGGGCAGGGCGTCGGAGGCTGTTGCGGCGGCGCCGGGACCGAGCAGCACGATGGCGCGGGCGGATTAATCGTGCATAAGGTCATCAAGGGTGGCTCCCACTTGTGTGCCGAGAACTACTGCCGCCGCTACCGGCCGGCCGCGCGGCATCCGCAGGCGGTAGACACCGGCACCAGCCATATCGGTTTCCGGTGTGTGCTGCGCCCAGCGGCAGCACGGACATGACGACTGCCACGAATGCAGTCAGGTCGCTTGGATACGCCAGCCGGTGTGAATGGCGGAGTAAAAGGGAGCCGATTGACGGCGGGGTAGCCGGGTACCGGATCGGAATTTCTGATCAAACCAAGCGCGTCTGCGTTTGGTCTTCTTGATGGTGCACCGAAACAAAAAGGTTAATGTCCCGGGAAGTGGTGTAAGTTCTTGATGCGCGGCAAGGCGCTGAGGGCGTAGCCCGAAGCGGCTTGCCGCGCATCGGTCGCCCCTTTGGGGGTGGCCATCGTGAATCCGGATATGGTTGGGTTACCACACACCAACCTTAAAGGAACAGAAGTGGCTCCGCAAATCTGAACAGGTGAGATAAAGCAAACTCCGGGCAAACTGTCGGGTCCACTGGGACCGGCGAGAAGGAGTTTTGCGATGAACAAGAAGTCGTCAGGGCGGCGCAGCCGCCGTTCTCACAGTCCTGCCTTTAAGGCCAAGGTGGCGCTAGCTGCACTGCGGGAGGACAAGACTATGGCCGAGTTGTGCAAAGAGTTCGAGCTGCACCCGACCCAGATCAATGATTGGAAGCGTCAACTGCTCGATGGGGCGGCGGGCGTGTTCGGCACGGGCGCTGCCCCTGAACCGGTAGACCTGGCGCCGCTGCACGCCAAGATCGGCCAGTTGGCGCTGGAGAACGATTTTTTAGAAAGCGCGCTCACCAAGGCGGGATTGCTGAGCGCAAAGCGATGATTGACCGTGAACACCCCCTGAGCGTGGTGCGCCAGGCCAAGCTGCTCGACATCAGCCGAGGCGCGGTCTACTACCAGCCGCGGCCGGCCAGCGATGCCGACTTGGCACTCATGCGCCGAATTGACGAATTGCACTTGGAGCACCCCTTCATGGGCGCCCGAATGCTGCGCCGCGTGTTGGCTCGCCAAGGCATCTTCGTAGGCCGCCGTCACCTGGGCACGTTGATGCAGCGCATGGGCATCCAGGCCCTGTGCCCGCAGCCGGGCACCAGTCAGCGGCATCGGCAACACACGGTCTATCCCTACCTGCTGCGCAAGGTGGCGATCGGCCGGGCCAATCAGGTCTGGGCGCTGGACACCACCTACATTCCCATGGCGCGAGGCTTCGTCTATCTCACCGCCGTCGTGGACGTAGCCAGCCGCAAGGTGCTGGCCCACAAAGTGGCCATCACGCTGGAGGCCTGCCATGCCCGCGAGATCCTTGAGCAGGCCTTCGCTCGCTATGGCGTTCCAGAGATCGTCAACACCGACCAGGGTAGCCAGTTCACCGCCGAGGAGTTCACTCATGCCGTGCTGTCTCGCGGCGTGCGCCTGTCCATGGACGGCAAGGGCGCCTGGCGCGACAACGTGTTCGTCGAGAGGCTGTGGCGCACGATCAAGTACGAGCGGGTATACCTGCGCGCCTATGACGGGGTGAGCGCCGCCCGTGCCGATGTGGCCCAGTTCATCGACTGGTACAACACCGGGCGGCCGCATTCGAGCCTGGGCGATCAGACCCCCGACCAAGCCTACTGGGCAATGCTGCCGTCGATGCAGGCTGCTGCATAAAATGAAAATCCCTGGTGCTCCCCGAGTTGCCCACCGCGTCGGCCGGTACGTCGCAAGCGCCGTCCGCCGCCGTGGACAACTCTGCACCTGTTCAACCCGCCCGTTGTCTCTTTATCTCTTGGGGTAAAACTGTTCAGACAAGCGGAGCCACTTCT
>JBILGP010000046.1:0-7887 GCA_044350985.1 Polaromonas sp.
GGCCTGTGGCATGGCTGGTTTGGGGTCCATGCTAGTCCTCGTTGACCAACAGGCGTGCCTTGACCACTCGGCCCTTGATGCGCCCTCTGTTCAGGCGCTCGACCACGGCAGCGGCGATGCTGCGCTGGACCGCCACATAGGTGGCAAATTCATTGATGTCAATCTTGCCCACCTGCTCGCGGGTGTAGCCCAGGTCGGCGGTCAGTGCGCCCAGCACGTCGCCCGGACGGATCTTGTCCTTGCGGCCGGCCTGAAGATGCACGGTGGCCATGGCCGGCAGGAGCGGTCCGCCCGCTGCCGGTGTCAGCTCGGCCAGCGTCCGCCAAACGGTGGGCTGGCCTTGCAATTGCTCGATGCGCCCGACCGCGCCCATCTCGTCGAGCGAGGCCAGACTCAGTGCCAGCCCGCTTTGGCCGGCGCGTCCGGTTCGGCCGATGCGGTGGATGTGCGCCTGCGGATCGGGTGAGATGTCGGCATTGATGACGGCGGCCAGACCCGCCACATCGAGCCCGCGTGCCGCCACATCGGTGGCCACCAGCACCGAACAGCTGCCATTGGCAAAGCGCACCAGCACCTGGTCGCGCTCGCGCTGCTCCAGATCGCCGTGCAAGGCCAGTGCATCGACGCCCTGTGACTGCAACAGGCTCACGAGATCGCGGCAGCGCACCTTGGTGTTGCAAAACGCCAAGGTGCTGGCCGGGCGGAAATGCGCCAGCGCGCTGGCCACTGCGGGCAGCCTTTGGTCTTCGCGCACCTCGTACCAGCGCTGCTCGATTTGCTCGTTGTTGTGCTGTGCCTCGACCTTCACCGTGACCGGCTCGCGCAAGAACTGCGCCGCCAGCCGGGCGATGCCCTCCGGGTAGGTGGCCGAGAACAAAAGGGTCTGCCGCTTTGCTGGGCATAGGCGGGCGACGGTGGCGATGTCGTCGGCAAAGCCCATGTCCAGCATGCGGTCGGCCTCATCGAGCACCAGGGTGGCCAGCGCATCGAGGCTCAGGTGGCCGCGCTCCAAGTGATCGATCACCCGACCGGGCGTGCCCACCACCACATGGGCGCCATGCTCCAGGCTGGCGGTCTGGCCGCGAAGCGGCACGCCACCGACCAGCGTGACCACCTTGATGTTGTCTTCAGAGCGCGCCAGCCGGCGTATTTCCGTGGTCACCTGGTCGGCCAGCTCTCGGGTCGGGCACAGCACCAGTGCCTGCACTGCAAAGCGGCGAACGTTGAGCTTGGCCAGCAGGGCCAGTGCAAAGGCGGCGGTCTTGCCACTGCCGGTCTTGGCCTGGGCAATCAGGTCGCGGCCTTGCAGCGCGGGTGGCAGGCTGGCCGCCTGGATGGCAGTCATCTCCAGGTAGCCGAGCCGGCGCAGGTTGTCCTGTGCGGCCTCAGAAAGGGGCAGGGTGTCGAAGCGATTCGGAGGCGGTGTGGCGGGGCTCATGCACGCATCTTACGCAGCCAGCCATCGGACCTGCGCCGCCAAGCCATCTCCGCGCGATTGCTTGCTGTAGATTCGCCTGGCACTTTATCCATCAGCCAGGTGGGTTCGATGATTCGCTCATTCGTTGGAAATAACCGACACAACGGTCCATTTCCAAATGCTAAGTTCTCGGCATGCCAAAAATCTGGGACATCTCCCCTCCGGTCGATCCAAGCAGCCCGGTCTTTGAGGGCGACACGCGTTACAGCCAGCAGTGGACATGGCGCATGGGCCCGAACTGTCCGGTCAATGTGAGCGCGGTGACCTTGTCGCCCCATGTCGGCGCCCATGCCGATGCGCCCCTGCACTATCACAGCCAGGGTGCGGCCGTCGGCGCGCTCGATCTGGAGCCCTACCTTGGGCCTTGCCGCGTGATCCATGCGCTGAAAGCCGGGGCCTGTGTCGAGATCGATGAGCTGGCCCATGCGGGCGCCGATCTGCCGCCGCGGGTGTTGCTGCGCACCTGCGAGTCGTTTGCCCACGCCAGTTTTGACCCGCACTTCAAGGCGATCGCGCCCCAAGCCTTGAGCTGGCTGGCCGACCGTGGCGTGCGCCTGGTGGGCATCGACAGCGCGAGCGTAGACCCGGCCACGAGCAAGGATCTGCCGGCGCACCAGGTTTTGCTTGAGCGCAACGTGCGGGTGCTGGAGAACCTGTGCCTCGACGCGGTGCCCGAGGGTGATTACGAGCTGATCGCGCTGCCACTCAAATGGATGCACTGCGATGCCAGCCCGGTGCGTGCCGTGTTGCGTGAGCTGGCCTGACGACTGCCTTAGAGGCCTTCCGCCCAAGCTGTTGTTCTTCTTTTGACTTTTGTCCTGACCTGTCTTCCTATGACTTCTTGTGTGAACACCTTGCAGGACTGCCTGCGACTCGATGAACAAGACCCTCTGCGCAGCTTGCGCGACCTGTTCGATCTGCCCGATGGCCTGATTTACCTCGACGGCAACTCCCTGGGCGCTTTGCCGCGGGCCGCGCCGGCGCGCCTGGCCCAGGCCATCACCCAGGAATGGGGGCAGGGCCTGATCCGCAGCTGGAACAGCGCGGGCTGGTTTGACATGCCCAGGCGCGTGGGCGACAAGATCGCGCAACTGATCGGCGCGCGCACAGGGGAGGTGGTGGCGGTCGACAGCACCTCGGTCAACCTCTACAAGGTGCTCAGCGCTGCACTGCAGATCGCTCGGCACGATGGGCCCGGGCGCAAGATCGTGCTGAGCGAGCGCAGCAACTTCCCGACCGATCTCTACATTGCGCAGTCGCTGTGTCAGCAGCATGCGATGGAGCTCAGGCTGGTTGAGTCCGGGCAGTTGCTGCAGGCCCTGGGCGACGATGTGGCGGTGCTCATGCTGACCCATGTCAATTACCGCACAGGCGCCATGCACGACATGGCTGCGCTGGGTGCTGCCGCGCAGCGCTGCGGCGTCCTCACGCTCTGGGACCTGGCGCACAGTGCTGGCGCGGTTGAGCTTGATTTGCATGCGGCGCAGGCTGATTTTGCAGTCGGCTGCGGCTACAAATACCTCAATGGTGGGCCGGGCGCGCCGGCCTTTCTTTGGGTTCATCCCAAGCACAGCGAGCGCTTTTGGCAGCCGCTGTCGGGCTGGTGGGGCCATGCCCAACCCTTTGCATTTGAACCCGGTTACCAGCCCGCCGCAGGCATTGGGCGCTACCAGTGCGGCACGCAGCCCATGCTCAGCCTGATTGCGCTGGATGTGGGCGTCGATACCGTGCTGGCTGCCCAGCCGCTGGGCGGCATGGCCGCGCTTCGTCGCAAATCGCTGGCCCTGACGCGCCTGTTTGGCCAGCTCATCGAGCAGCGCTTGGCAGGTCACGGGCTGAGCGTGGTCAGCCCTGCGGAGGACGGACAGCGCGGCTCGCAGGTCAGCTTGACGCGAGCGCAGGGCGCTTATGCCATCGTGCAGGCCCTGATCGAGCGCGGCGTCGTGGGCGACTTTCGCGCAGGCGACGGCGCCGCGCATTCGGACATCTTGCGCTTTGGTGTGTGCCCGCTCTACACCCGCTACGCCGACATCTGGCATGCGGTCGATCGCCTGCATGAGGTGATGGTCAGCGGCGCCTGGCAAGAGGCCAAGTACGGGCAGCAGCAGTCGGTCACCTAAGGGTTTGCCATGAGTTCCTGCCCGTTTCATGCCCCCTCTGACAACGCAGGTGAGGGCGCCGCCCAAAGCCCCGGTGGTCCGACCGGCCCGCAACTGCCTGAGCAAGAGTCGATCGCACTGGACTTTGACGGCCGCATGAGCTACGGCGACTACCTGCAGCTCGATGCGATTCTCACGGCGCAGCAGCCGCTGTCGCCCGACCCCAACGAGATGCTGTTCATCATTCAGCACCAGAGCAGCGAGCTGTGGATGAAGCTCATGCTGCACGAGTTGCGCGGCGCCATGCGCGACTTGGCCGCCGACGCCTTGCCACCGGCTTTTAAAAAGCTCGCCCGCGTGAGCAAGATCATGGAGCAACTGGTACACGCCTGGGACGTGTTGGCCACCATGACGCCGCCCGAGTACAGCGCGATCCGGCCCTACCTGGCCCAGTCCAGCGGCTTTCAGAGCTGGCAGTACCGCTGCATCGAGTTCTCGATGGGCAACAAGAAATCGGTCATGCTGCGACCCCATGCGCATCGCCCCGATCTGTATGAGCAGGTGCTGGCCGCTTACAACGCCCCGTCGCTCTACGACGAGTGCCTGCGCCTGCTGGCGCGGCGCGGCTGGGCCTTGCCCGCTGAGGTGATCGAGCGCGACTGGCGGGTGGCGCATGTGGCCCACCCGCAGGTCGAGCAGGCCTGGCTGGGCGTGTACCGCGCCGCCGAGAGCCACTGGGACCTCTACCAACTCGGTGAAGAGCTGACCGATCTGGAAGACGCGTTCAGGCTCTGGCGCTTTCGCCACCTGACCACGGTCGAGCGGGTCATTGGCTTTAAGCGCGGCACCGGGGGCACGGGCGGCGTGGGCTATCTGCGCAGCATGCTCGATGTGGTGATGTTCCCGGAGATCTGGTCGTTGCGCACCCACCTGTGATCGCCGCTGCGGCTGGGGACGGGCGCTGCGGTGGGGCGCCGTTCTTTCGCTATAAGATGGTGTCCAGGAAAGTCTGCAAAACCTCGTCATCGCGAGGAGCGCAGCGACGTGGCGATCCATAAGCCTCTGATTGATCAACGTTTTTTGGATTGCCACGCTTCTGTCATTGCGAGGAGCGAAGCGACGTGGCTGCACCGCCAGCGGCTGCCAAGGAGGCGCAATCGCAATGACAAAACAGACTTGTACAGAGAACACATCACAGTTTTTGGCGTTTTGAGGCCCGACCGATGAAGGCAGACCTGAACGAGCGCATCACCCGCATCTCAGCGGGTACGCCCTGTGGCCAACTGATGCGTCACTATTGGCAGCCGGTGGCGCTGCTCGACGAGTTCGACCCGACCCTTGCGCCGGCCATGGTGGAGCGGCCGCTCAAGACGGTTCGGCTGCTGGGCCAAGACCTGGTGCTCTTTAGAAACACGCAGGGCCAGTTCGGTCTGATCGATCGGCCATGCCCCCACCGCGGCGCCGATCTGGCCTTTGCCCGCCATGAGGGCGACGGTCTGCGCTGCCCCTTTCATGGCTGGAAATTCGATGTCAGCGGCCAGTGCGTGGACACCCCCGCCGAGCCGATCGGCAGTCGCCTGTGCAGCCGCATCAGGCAGCGCAGCTATCCGGTGATCGAGCGCAGCGGCGTGCTGATGGCCTGGCTGGGGCCCGAGGGCGTTGAGCCACCGCCCCTGCCGGCCATGGACTGTTTTGCCGCACCCGACAGCCACACCTTTGCATTCAAGGGGCTGTGGAGCTGCAACTGGCTCCAAGCGTTCGAGGTGGGTATCGATCCGGCCCACACCTCGTTTTTGCACCGTTTTTTTGCCGATGAGTCCATCGAGGCGAGCTATGGGCGCCAGTTTCGGGGGGCGAGCGCGGGCGAGGTCGAAGGCGAGCGTTGGCCCATGACGCGCATCATGCGCGAGTTTGACCGGCCGCAGATCAGCGTGCAGACCATGCCCTACGGCATGCAGCTGACCACGCTGCGGCCCATGAGCCAGGCGCTGACCCATGTGCGGGTGACGCATTCGATTTTTCCGCATACCTTTGTCATTCCGCTGTCCGAGAGCATGACCATCACGCAGATGCATGTGCCGGTCGATGACACCCACACCTACTGGTACGCCATCTTCACCAGCTTTGGCGAGCCGGTGGACAAGCCCACCATGCGCGAGCAGCGCCTGCGCTCGGTGAGCCTGCCCGACTATGTGCCGCACGCAGGCCGCCACAACCAGTGGGGCTTTGATGCGCAGGAGCAGCGCACCCGCACCTTTTTGGGCATGGGCGAAGACGATATCAATGTGCACGACCAATGGGCCTGCGAAAGCATGGGCCCGATCCAGGACCGCACGCGCGAGCACCTGGGCAGCACCGACGTGGCCATTGCCGCCTATCGCCGCCAGCTCATCGAGGCCATTGATGCGGTGCAGGCCGGCCAGATGCCGCTGGGCATGGCGCAGGCGCAGCAGGCCCGCCAGCGCCTGGGTCCAGACACGGTCGACGGTATTGCGCCGGCGCACGACTGGCAAAACTGGTGGCACTCGCGCGTGCGCGAGCGCCGCAGCGGCTCGCCCTGGACGGCCGCGCTCGCACCGGCATGAGCGTCCTGGCATGAGCGCTCTTGTCCGTCAAATCCAGCGCCTGGGCCTCGATCAGGTGCGCTTTGCCTGGTGCGATCTGCACGGGCAAACCCGGGCCAAGGCGCTTGGTGTCGGCGCGGCGGTGCAAGCGCTGCGCAAGGGCGTGGGCATGGTCGGCACGCTCGCCCTCAAGGACACCTCCGATCGCACCGCCTTTGCGGTGTTCGATCCCGAGTTTGCGGCGCGCCAGCCAGGGCTTGCGGGAGCAGCCAATCTGCTGCTCAAGCCGATCGAGAGCACCTTCAAGGTCTTGCCCTGGGCCCCGCGCACCGGCTGGATACAGTGTGAAGCGAGTCTGAGCGACGGCACACCCCTCGAACTCGACACCCGGCGACAGTTGCGGCGGGCGCTGCAAACGCTGGCCGCACAGCGCTTGGGCATGGCCTGCGGTCTGGAAGTCGAGTTTCATGTGTACCGCCTGGCCCATCCCGAGGCGCAAGATGCGCTCGACCCGCACGCTGCCCAATGGCCTGGGCCGGCGCCGGCGGTACACATGCTCCACGCCGGCTATCACCTGCTCTCAGAGGCCAGCCTCGATCAGTGCGATGAGATGCTGGCCATCGTTCGGCGCACGGCGCAGGCGCTGGATTTGCCCCTGAGCTCTCTAGAAATCGAGATCGGCCCCAGCCAGTTCGAGGCGGTGTTTGATGTCAGCGACGCGCTCACCGCCGCTGACCATATGGTGCTGTTCAGAGGCGCGGTCCGGCAGGCGCTGCGGCGCGCTGGCTATCACGCCACCTTCATGTGCCGCCCGCCTTTTCCCAGCATCATGTCCAGCGGCTGGCACTTGCACCAGTCGCTGCTTGATCTGCCCACAGGCCGCAACGCCTTCGTGCCAGCGCCATCGCGGGCCGCAGCAGCGGCGCCGGGCGATGCACGCCAGGTGCTGTCGGATCTGGGCGCGCACTACTTGGCCGGTCTGCTCGAGCATGCCCCGGGCATGACGGCGCTGTGCACCTCGACGGTCAATGGCTTTGGCCGGTTCAGTGCCCATGCGATGGCGCCGCAGTCTGTGGTCTGGGGCCGTGACAACCGCGGCGCCATGCTCAGGGTGATCGGTGGGCCGGGCGAGAGCGCCACCCGCATCGAAAACCGGCTCGGCGAGCCGGCGGCCAACCCGTATCTGTACCTGGCGGCGCAAATCTACGCCGGGCTCGACGGCATCGCCCGAGGCGCGCTGCCCGCACCGGCCACCGAGTCGCCCTACGCGCAGGCCGCCGAGCGCGTGCAGCGCATCCCGGGGCAGCTCGGCCAGGCGCTTGCCGCCCTTGCTCAAGACCCGGTGCTGTGCGCGGGCCTGGGTGCTCAGTTTGTCGAGCACTACCGGGTTATCAAGCAGCTCGAGCAGGACCGCTTCGATGCGGCCAGTGACAAGCTCGAGTTTTCGCGGCGCGAATACTTCGGGCGCATCTGAGCGGCGCGGCCCGTGCCGGCGTGACCGTGGTGCGCTTTGCGCGGCGGCTTTAGGCCGGGCGGCGCAAAGCGCGCCCTCAGCGCATCAGTCGGCCTTGGCCCCGACGTCCCGTGCGATCTTGGTCCACTTGCTGATCTCGGTGTCGATAAAGCGGCCAAACTGCGCCGGTGTGCCGCCGATCGGCTCGAGCCCGCCTCCTGTCAGCTTGCTGCTGATGGCCGGCATGGCCATCACCTTGTTGAAAGCCTCGTTGATGCGGCGCACCACATCCGG
>JBILGP010000047.1:0-7883 GCA_044350985.1 Polaromonas sp.
GGCCGCGGGCAGGGCATCAAAGATCACGTTGACTTGTCCGGCCACCAGATCGCCATAGGGGCTTGAGGTGTTGTAGGGCACGAAGTTGATTTTGACGCCTGCGCTCGAGGCAAACCATTCGCCGGCCAGGTGCGAGTAGCTGCCCACGCCCGAGGTCGCCGCGACAACCGAGCCGGGCTGGGCCTTGAGCCGATCGATCAATTCCTTCGCATTTTTCTCCGGCAGGCTTGGGTGTGCCGTCAGCGCCGTGTTGAGCAATCCGACAATGCTGATCGGCACGAAGTCCCGCTCGGCCTTGTAGGGGACTTTGCTGGGCATGATGTGCGGAACCACCGACAGCGAGCTGGTCGAGCCCATGACCAGGGTGTAGCCATCGGGGGTGGCTTTGGCGCCGGCCTCCATGCCGATCATGCTCGAGGCCCCCGGCCGGTTCTCCACCACCACCGGCTGCCCCAGCACTTTGGAGAGCTCTTGCGCGATTTCGCGCGCGTTGGTGTCCGGGCCGGTGCCCACCGGAAAGGGCGCAATGATGCGAATAGACCGATTCGGGTAGTCCTGGGCCAGTGCCGGCAGGGTGCCCAGCAGGGCGAGGGCGGCCAAACCAAGGCGGCGGGTGATGGGGTTCACGATGGGTCTCCAATAGGATGGTTGAAGGAGTGGCAGAATTCTTAAAAAATAGCTTGATTTCTCATATAGGGATAAACCATGAACTTTTATGGACCTTATGATTCATAAAATAATCCGAATTTTCATCAATGGAGGCCTTGATGTCGCACCCCCTGAGCCAGCGTGATGCGCTGGTGTTCAGTCATATGGGCTTTTACGTGCGTGACCTGCCGCGCATGGCGAGCTTTTACAAAGACGTGCTGGGCTTTTTTCAAACCGACCAGGGCGACCTGGGGCCGGTGCAACTGGTTTTTCTCAGCCGAGACCCCCGCGAGCACCACCAGTTGGTGCTGGCCAGTGGTCGGCCGCACGACCTGTCCTTTAGCGTGATCAACCAGATTTCCCTGCGGGTGCCTGACCTGGCCACTTTGCGGCGGGTGCGCGATCTGGTGGCCGCCGAGCCGGCCGTGACCGATCTGGTCAGCGCCACCCACGGCAATGCGGTGTCCATCTATTTCCGCGACCCCGAGGGCAATCGGCTCGAGGTGTTCATGGACACCCCCTGGTACTGCGAGCAACCGCTGCGCGAGCCCATCGATCTGGACCAAAGCGACGAGGCGGTCATGGCCGCTGCGCAGGCTCTGGCGCGCAGCCGCCCCCGGTTTCGCAGCCGGGCGCAATGGCTGGCCGAGATGGAGCAGCTCATGGGGTACCGCGCATGAGCGTGTTTGACGTGGCCCTCATCGGCTGCGGGCCGGCAGGTGCCACCTTGGCCAATTTGCTCGGCCAGTATGGCCTGTCGGTGCTTGTGCTCGAACGCGAGCCTGACATTTACGCGCTGCCGCGCGCCATCCACTTTGACGGCGAGGTCATGCGGGTGTTCGAGACGGCCGGGCTGCGCGCCCAGGTCGAGGCGATTTCACGGCCGGGCCTCAAAGGCATGCATTTCAACAATGCGCAGGGCCAGACGCTGATGATCCGGGCAGGCTCGGCGCCCGTCGGGCCCCATGGCTGCGCCAACAACCATTACTTTCACCAGCCCGAGCTTGAAGCGGTGCTGCGCCAGGGCTTGCTGAGCCACCCGTCGGTGCAACTGCGCTCTGGCCACGAGGTCCAGGCGATCGAGGAGGGCGAGGAGGTGGTCACGCTGCACGTTCAAGGCGGCCCAGGCGCTGGCCGCTACGCGGTGCAAGCGCGTTATGTGGTCGGCTGCGACGGCGCCCGTTCGTTGGTGCGCAAGCACATGGGCAGCGCCCTGATCGACCTGGGCCTGCACCAGCCCTGGCTGGTCTTTGATGTGCGCCTCAAGGGCCAGGCGCCGCAACTGCCCGAATACACGGTGCAGCACTGTGACCCCAAGCGCCCCATGACGTATTGCAACGTGACGGGCAATCGGCGGCGCTGGGAGATCATGCTCATGCCGGGCGATGATCCCGAGCAAATGGTTGTGCCCGCGAACTTGTGGAAGCTGCTCGAGCGCTGGGTGAGACCCGATCAGGCCGATATCGAACGCGCGGCCATCTACACCTTCCATTCGGTCATCGCCCAAGGTTGGCGCCGGGGCCGGCTCCTGCTGGCGGGCGACTCGGCGCATCAAACGCCGCCTTTTTTGGGTCAGGGCATGTGCGCCGCCATCCGCGATGCGGCCAATCTGGCGTGGAAACTCGATGCCGTGCTGCGCGGGCAGGTCGATGACGCGCTGCTCGACACCTACGAGTCCGAGCGCTCGCCCCATGTGCGGGCCTTCATCGATCTGGCGGTCAAGCTGGGCAACATCATCCAGACCACCGACCCCGAGGCGGCGCGCCAGCGCGACGAGCGCTTCAAGGCCGGCGGCCCCGAGATTTTTCATCTGCCCGTGCCGCGCCTGGGCCCGGGGATCTGGTGTGGCCAGGAGCCACCGGCCGCGCAGATCTTTCCCCAGCCTTTGCTGGCCGATGGCCGCCTGCTCGACAGTGCCATCGGCCGCCGCTTTGCGGTGATCGGCTCGAGCGCCGTGCTGGCGACAGTCAGCCCGCAGACCCTGGAGCGCTGGCACGATGGCGGTGTGGTCTGTCTGACGGCCGAGCATCCCGAGCTTGAGC
This sequence comes from Polaromonas sp., assembly GCA_044350985.1. Lineage (GTDB taxonomy): Bacteria > Pseudomonadota > Gammaproteobacteria > Burkholderiales > Burkholderiaceae_C > Polaromonas. Next base: position 2,691 of record JBILGP010000047.1, read on the forward strand.
GCTGGCTGGAGCAGCATGGCGCGCAGGCTGTGATGCTGCGGCCTGATCGCTACATTGTGGGTCTTGCGCGCTGCGCCAGCGATCTGGAGCGCCTCAGCGAGTTGCTGCCCCGGCGCCTCGCGCTCGCGGTTTGATCGCCTGCCTGCTGCCATGACTGACAAAGCCGATTCCAGCTTGACGCGCATGCTGACCGTGCTCGATCTGTTTACCGAGCAGCGCCTGCATTGGAGCGCCGAGGACATCAGCCAGGCGCTGGGCGTGTCGCTGCCCACCAGCTACCGCTATGCGCGAGCCTTGAGCGAGGCGGGCTTGCTGCGTCCTGGTGCCGATGCGCGTTTTACCCTGGGCCCCAGGATCGTCGTGCTCGACCACTACATCCGACAGGCCGATCCCCTGTTGCAGCATGGAGTGGCTTTCATGAAGGAGCTGGTGGCGCAGACCGGTTTTGACTGCGTGATCTCCAGCCTGCACGGCCAGCAATTGCTCGATATCCACCGCGAATTGGGGCAGATGCCGGCCAGCCTGAGCTACGGCAGGGGACGGCCAAGGCCGCTGTTCAAGGGTGCTGCCGCCAAGGTGATCCTGGCCGGCTTGCCCACGCCTGCCTTGCGCCGCTTGTTCGATGCGCACACTGACCAAGCCGTCGCTGCGGGGCTGCCTGCCCACTGGCCCGCCCTGCGCGGCTACTACAGTCGCATCCGCAAGGCCGGCCACTACCTTTCGTCGGGCGAGCTCGAGACCAATCTGGCGGCTCTGGCCGCGCCTTTGCACTATGCTGACGCCAGCGTGGCCGGCGCCTTGTCCGTGGTCACCACGGTGCCGCGCATGGCCGTGATCGATGTGCCCAAGCTGGCCCAGATCGTGATGCGTGCGGCCAAGGACATCAGCGCCCGCATGCCCTGAATTTTTTAACGGGAAGACCTCCACCATGAAACTCATCAGCTTTCTCAACCACACCGTGCCCTCTTACGGCCTCGTCAGCGGCGACGATGTGCTCGATCTCACGCCCATCCTGGGCGCGCAGGCGCCCGATCTCAAGACCCTGATCGCCAAGAATCTGTTTGCCGCCGCCGCTCAGGCGGCCCAGAGCCACAAGCCCACGCTCAAGCTGGCCCAACTGACCTTGCTGCCGGTGATCCCCAACCCGGGTCAGATTTTTTGCATCGGCCTGAACTATGGCGACCATGTGCGCGAGACGGGCCGGCAGGTCACCGAGACGCCGACCATCTTCTTGCGCCTGCCCGATTCGCAGGTGGCGCACGGCCAGGACATCGTGCGGCCGGCCGAGTCGCACCGGCTCGATTACGAGGCCGAGATCGCCGTCATCATCGGCAAGGGTGGGCGCCGCATCAAGGAAGAAGACGCCTGGAGCCACATCGCCGGCTACAGCTGCTACAACGACGGCTCGGTGCGCGACTGGCAGGTGGCCACCTCGCAGTGGACGCCGGGCAAGAATTTCTACAAGACCGGCGGTTTTGGTCCCTGGATGGTCACCAGCGACGAGATCGCGCCGGCCCAGGTAATGCGTCTGCAGACCGTGCTCAACGGCCAGGTGCTGCAAGACAGCACCACCGACAAGATGATCCACAGCATCCCGCGCCAGATCGCCTACATCTCCACCTTCATTCCGCTGTCGCCCGGCGACGTCATCGTCACCGGCACGCCCGGCGGCGTGGGCAACAAGCGCGAGCCGCAGATTTTCATGAAGCCTGGCGACGTGTGCGAGATCGTGGTCGATGCGATCGGCACGCTGCGCAACGGCATCCGCGACGAGGCGTGACGCTCAGCCCTGGAGCTCGCCCTGGATGCGCGGCCAGGTGTTGCGGATGTGCTCGCCCATGCAGCGCGCCAGGGCCGCGCCATCGCGGCGCGCCAGCGCCTGCATCATCGCTTCGTGCTCGGCCATGGCCGCGGCCCAGTGGCCCGGCTCTGAGTTGCCTCTGTAGCGCAGGCCGCGCATGCGCTTGCTCAAGGTGGCGTGGCTCATGCGCAGCGCCTCGTTGTCGGCCAGCGCGATCAGCGCCTGATGGATCTGCTGGTTGAGCTTGAAATAAGCCGGCCGCTCGCCGCGCGCATACAGCTGCGCCATCTGCGCATGCAAGGCCAGCACCTCGGCCACTTTGTCCTCGGGCGCCTGCACCGCCAGCCGGCCGGCGTGCTCTTCGAGCAGCGCGATCACATCGAGCATGTCGCGCGCATCTTTGGCCGAGAAGGCTTTGACGATGGCCCCGCGCAGCGGCAGCAGCTCGACCAGCCCCTCGGCCGTCAGCACCTTGATCGCCTCGCGGATGGGCGTGCGCGAGACGCCGAGCTGGCGCGCGACCTCCAGCTCGGCAATGCGTTCGCCCGGCTTGAGGCGCAGCTCCACGATCATGTCGCGCAGGCGCTGCGTGACCTCTTCGTGCAAGGCGGTGCGAGCGATGGGAGCCGTGGAGTCGGTGGGGTCGGGCGCGTTCATGGGCACAGTCTTGGACGGCTGGGGCGCCGGGCTTGCAGGCCGGGCACCGGGAAAACCATGGCTTGATTCTCGCCCATCTCTTTCTATCATTATCCGTAATTACGCATCACACTCAGAGTGTGATCTTTCCTTGCGCATCCAATTGAGTTGCTCGAAAGGCGCCCCATGTCTTTGCCCACTGTGGCCTTGTTCACTGGCGATCCTGCCGGTATCGGACCGGAGTTGGTCGAAAAACTGCTGGCGACGCCCGACTGGTCAACGCACGCGCAGGTGATCCTCATTGCCCAGGAGGGCGCCCTGAAGGTGCCGGGGTCGGTGCGCTGGCACGACTGGTCCGGGCGCAAGGCGCCCGCCTTCACGCCTGCGGCAGCCAATGTCGACAACGGCCGCTTCATGCTCGAGGCTCTGGCCGCAGGCATCGACCTGGTCACCTCTGGTCAGGCTGATGCGTTTTGCTTCGCACCGCTCAACAAATCGGCGCTGCGCCAGGGCGGCATGACGCAAGAGGACGAGCTGCGCTGGTTCGCCGAGTACATGGGCTACCGGGGGCAGTGCGGCGAGCTCAATGTGCTCAAGAATCTGTGGACCTCGCGGGTGACCTCGCATGTGCCGCTGCGCGAGGTGTCGGAACTGCTCAGCCCAGAAAGGGTGGCCGATTCGATTCGCATGATTTCGCAGGCGCTCAGCGCCTCGGGCGTGAGCCGGCCTCGCATTGGCGTGTGCGGCCTCAATCCGCACAACGGCGACAACGGCAACTACGGCGACGAGGAAGGGCGCATCATCGCCCCTGGCGTGGCCCAAGCCGCCAAGGCCGGTTTCGCAGCCGAGGGCCCCTTCCCAGCCGATACCGCCTTTGTGCGCGCGATTCGGCCTGAAGGTGGCTTCGATGGCGTGGTCACCATGTACCACGACCAAGGCCAAATCGCGATGAAGCTCATGGGCTTTGAGCAAGGCGTCACGGTCCATGGCGGCCTGCCGTGCCCGATCACCACGCCGGCCCACGGCACCGCCTATGACATCGTCGGCCGCGGTAGGGCCAACCCGCAGGCCATGCGCAACGCCTTCGAGCTCGCCGCCCGCATGGCGGCCAGCCACCGTGCTTTACATCACCCAAAGGAGACCTCGTCATGAAAATCAAGCGACTGTTGCCCTGCTTGCTATCGATCGCCTTGGCTGTGCCCATGGCCGCCACCGCCCAGGCCTACCCCACCAAGCCGGTGCGGCTGATGGTGGGCGCTAACGCTGGCGGCGGCACCGACATCATTGCGCGCATGCTGGCCGAAAAGTTTGCCGAGTCGTTCAAGGGCAGCTTTGTTGTTGAGAACCGCCCGGGTGCGTCCAACACCATTGCCGCTGACCTGACGGCCAAAGCGGCACCCGATGGTCACACGATGCTGGTGGCCACCAACACCGGTCAGGCGATCGCGCCGCATCTGATCAAGCTGGCCTTTGACCCGATCAAGGACCTGACCCCGGTCGGGCTGATCGTGACCGTGCCCAACGTGCTGGTCGTCGGCGCTCAGGTGCCGGCCAACAACGTGGCCGAATTGGTGGCGCTGATGAAGGCCAAGCCAGGCGACTTCAAGTACGCCTCTTCCGGCGTGGGCAGCACCCAGCACATTGCTGGCGAGGGCTTCAATCTGGCCGCCGGTGTCAAGAGCGTGCATGTGCCTTATCGCGGCAGCAGCCAGGCGCACCTGGACATCATCGGTGGCAGCGTGCAGATCATGTTTGACACCACCTCGTCGGCCATGGGTCAGATCAAGGCCGGCAAGTTCAAGCCTTTGGCCTTGACCACCCCGAACCGCAGCCCCGAACTGCCGCAGGTGCCGACGCTGGCCGAGGCCGGTGTCAGCGGATTTGAGATGAGCACCTGGTACGGCCTGTTCGTCACCACCGGCACGCCGCCTGACGTGGTGGCGCGACTGCAGGGCGAGCTGGCGCGCATTTTGAAGATGCCCGACATCCAGGCCAAGCTCAAAGGCCTGGGCGGCGAGCCCGGCAACCTCACGCCCGATCAGTTTGCGCAGTACAACCGCAAGGAATTCGAGCGCTTTGGCGAGCTGATTAAGCGGGCCAACATCAAGCTCGAGTAAGCCCGGCAGGCCGGCCGTCAAGGCGGGCCAAATGCCAGTCGTCGGGACTCCCCTCTGTCATCGCGAGGAACGAAGCGATCCATCCGCGGTTGCATAAACGCATGGATTGCCACGGCGCTGGGCGCCTCGCAATGACGAAGGGGGTAGGTCATTGAGCCCCGCCCTGTCATCGCGAGGAACGAAGCGATCCATCGGCGGTTGCATAAACGCATGGATTGCCACGGCGCTGGGCGCCTCGCAATGACGAAGGGGGTAGGTCATTGAGCCCCTTGCGGCCAAGGGCTGCTCCTCGCAATGTCAAAAAATGCCTCGGCCTGCCCTTGCTAGGTGTAACACCTAGACCTTGAACACGCACCGGCTCGCATCATGCGGGCATGTTGGTCACGGATGCTTCTTCCTTGTTTGCGGCCCAGGGCGATCTGCAGGCTTTGCTCAAGGCCGGACTGGCCGACGATGGTGCGGTGGTGCGTCTGCTCGATCGCCTCTTGTACTGGGCGCATGCGCTGCGCGCCTCGGACCTGCACTTCGAGCCCTATGAGGGCAGCTACCGCATCCGTATTCGCGTCGACGGTCAGTTGCAGGAGTGGCTGCGCCCGCCGCTGGCGGTGCGCGAGCGCGTGGCATCGCGCATCAAGGTGT
>JBILGP010000048.1:0-7851 GCA_044350985.1 Polaromonas sp.
AAAGCAGCAAGAACACCGCAAAGGGCCGGCGGGCGAGGGCCGCGATGCGGCGCGGGGCCCAGCGCTGCAGCAGCAGGCTGAGCAAGAGGCAGACATTGGCCAGGCCAAACAGGAGCGAGACGGCCAGCGCAATGGGCACCATCACCGCACGCCGGTAGGCGTCGCTCAGCGGCTGCGCAGACAGCGCCGCATTGCCGATCCAGGCCTGAACCTCCCGCACCTGCAGCTCGTTGGGCTCCAGACCCAGCAAGGTCGCGGGCAGCAAGGCTCGCCAGGCCTGCAGCGCCGGAGGCGACAACTCGCCGACCTCGAGCAGGCGCTTGCCGCGCACTGTGACCTCGCCGCCGAGCAAGGCCGGCGCAAGTTGGCCGGCATAAAGGCTCATCTGCTTATCCTGCTCGCTGGCCCGCTCGACGAGGGTCTCAACCAGCCAGTCTTGCAAGTGCCACATCACGCCGATGCCCACCACCACACTGAGCAGCACCGCCAGCAGCGGCTTGAGGCCGCGCCGCAGACAAGCGCGCATGAGCCAAAGCGACAGGCCCAGGCCCGAAACCACACGCGCCCAAAACTCCAGATCGCGCACAGCCTCTGGGTCAACCACCGCAGCCGAGCTGGCATGCATCAGTTGGTGGTTGAACGACAGCTCCAGCACCGCGTAGGCCGCCAGCAGGGCCAAAAACCACAGGGGCGGCACTGGGGGGCTCGGAGCATGAAGAGTCGGTGACACGCACCGCATTGTGCTAGAACATGCAAGCATGAACGCCCTGCTCGGACTCTGTCGCCGCCTCGACTGCGTGGCGCCACCCCTTGACCGCTCGGGTGGCCGCTGGCCTAGAATGCCACTTCCTGCGGGCGTCGTTCAATGGCAGGACCTGAGCTTCCCAAGCTCAAGACGTGGGTTCGATTCCCATCGCCCGCTCCAGCACCACGCCCATGCTCGACCCACAAGCCGCCCTGGCTCTGCAAAAACTGGCCGCGCACAATGCGCAGGCTGGACCGCAACCGACCCCCGAGCAACTGCGCGCGCTCTACCAAAGCCGCCGCCCCTTTACCGAAGCATCGGTCCCGCCCGTCAGTCTCAGCCGCGACCACCGCATCGGCCAAGGCAGCGCGGCCCTCGCCGTGCGCGAGATCCGGCCGGTGCAGGCCAGCGCCGACCAGGTGTTGCCGGCGCTGCTGTACCTGCATGGCGGTGGCTGGATGGTGGGCAATATCGAAACGCACGACGTGATCTGCCGCACGCTGGCCAATGCCGCCGGCTGCACGGTGATCTCGCCCGACTACCGCCTAGCGCCCGAGCACCCCTTCCCGGCCGCTTATGACGACACGCTGGCAACCCACGCCTGGATGCTGGCCCACGCCGAGCCGTTGCGCATAGCACCCGATCGGATCGCGGTCGGCGGCGACAGCGCCGGCGGCAACTTGGCGGCGGCCGCTTGCCTGGGCCTGCGCGGCTTGCCCCACGCGCCCATCTTTCAGTTGCTGATTTACCCGGTCACCGGCGTGCGCACCGACACCGCCAGCTACCAAGCCAATGGCCAGGGCTACGGCCTGACGCAAGCGGGCATGGCGGGCTATCTGGCGGCCTACCTGGGTACCGCGGGCCCGAGGGGCCTGAGCGAGCCCTGGCGCGCCGCGCCCATGCTCGCCGCGAGCCTCAAAGGCCTGCCACCTGCCCTCGTGCTCACGGCTGGCTTCGATCCGCTGCGCGACGACGGCCAGCTCTACGCCGACGCTCTCTCGAGCGCGGGCGTGCCCACCCAGTACGTTTGCTTTGAGCGCCAGATCCACGGCTTTGTGGCCATGGGCGGGCTCATCGACGAGGCCCACACCGCTCTGGCGCTGTGCGGCTGGGCCTTGCGCCGGGCGCTGGGCTGAGGCGGCTCCGCCGCTCAGGTTGCGGCCAAGGCCCCGCGCCGGATCTGATCGCGCTCCAGGCTTTCAAACAGGGCCTTGAAGTTGCCCTCGCCAAAGCCTTCATCAGCCTTGCGCTGGATGAACTCAAAAAACACCGGCCCGAGCAGGGTGCGGCTGAAGATCTGCAGCAGCAGGCGCTTTTCACCGTGGGCGGTCGAGCCGTCAAGCAAAATGCCGCGTGCCTGCAGCTCGGCCACCGGCTCGCCGTGGCCGGGCAAGCGCTCGGCGAGCATCTCGTAGTAGATCTCGTTGGGCGCGGTCATGAGCGGGATGCCGGCAAGCTGCAGCGCATCGACACTGGCGAGCAAATCGTCCGTGAGCAAGGCGATGTGCTGGATGCCCTCGCCGTTGAACTGCATCAAGAACTCCTCGATCTGCCCGCCGCTGCGGCCCGACTCCTCGTTGAGCGGAATGCGGATCAGGCCGTCGGGCGCGGTCATGGCGCGGCTGGTCAAGCCGGTGTGCTGGCCCTGGATGTCAAAGTAGCGCATTTCCCTGAAATTGAAGATGCGCTCGTAGAACTGGGCCCAAAAGGCCATTCTGCCCTTGTAGACATTGTGGGTGAGGTGATCGATGCGGTACAGGCCATGACCTTGCGGATGACGCTCGGCGCCTTCGACGAATTCAAAGTCGATGTCGTAGATGCTCTTGCCCTCTTCGAAGCGATCGATCAGGTACAGCGGCGCGCCTCCAATACCCTTGATGGCCGGCAGGCGCAGCTCCATCGGTCCGGTGGGCACATCGACCGGCTGCGCGCCCAAGTCGAGCGCGCGCGCATAAGCCTTGTGCGCATCCTTGACCCGAAAGGCCAGCGCGCAGGCACACGGCCCGTGCTCGGCGGCGAAGTACGACGCCAAGCTCCTGGGCTCGCGGTTGACGATGAAATTGATGTCTCCCTGGCGGTACAGCACCACATCCTTGGAACGGTGCCGCGCCACCAGACTAAAGCCCATGCGCTCAAAAAGCGGCTCGAGCACCCCGGCCTCGGGAGACGCAAACTCGACGAACTCAAAACCACACAACCCCATCGGGTTGTCCAGACGATCACTCATGAAAACCTCCGAAAAAACAAACGCAGAAGAAAAAGTCAGTGCGCTGAATTTGGAGGCGCGCAAGGCCGGCCCCGCGTGCTGCGAGCCAGGTGCATGCCGATGATGAGGACTTGTCTGCCCATGAATGGTTGGTGAAAAAGGAGCTCCAGTGTGCCCGTTGCGGCGGCCAAAGTCCAGCCCAGCCTCAGCGCAGCACCACCAGCACCACGCCGGCCATGGCCAGCAAGCTGCCGCCGATGAGCTTGAAGGTCCACGGCTCGCTGTTGGCAAACATCCAGCGACTGAGCGGGAAGACCAGCAGGGGCGTGCACATGGTCAGCAAGACCGCCACGCTGATCTCAATGTGCCGCATCGCACCAATCATGAAGACCTGGCCGCCGATATTGCCCATGCCAACGACCACAAACAGCCAAAAGCCACGCCGACTCGCACGCATGAGCTGCTGGAGCAAGTCGCGCTTGCCGGGCGTGACCGCCAGATGCAAGATCAGGCCGGCCACCGCACCGACCAGAGCACCGACCACCGGCTCGGGCCATTCGCGCACCGCATAGCCGCGCATCAGATTGCCGCTGGCATAGGCCAGCGAACTGCCAAAGCCCAGCGCGAGCAGCGAATGGACCACCGACAGCTGCCCAGTGGGCGAGCGCGGCGCGTTGGCGCCACGCTTGTAGCCGACGATCATCAGGCCGGTGACCGCCATGCCCATGCCCAGCAAGGCCGGCGCGCTCAGCCGCTCGTCAAACAACAACCAGGCCAATGCGGCGGTAAACACCGGGATGCCAATCTGGAACACGCTGGTGCGCTCGGGCCCGAAACGCGCCACCGCTTCGTAAAACAGCCAGCGCCCCATGAAGGTGGCGCACACCCCAGCGGCAGCAAAAAGCCAGAAGGCCTGGGCGTGCCAACCGATCGGGTGAGCCCGCCAGATCTGCTGGAGCAGCACCAAGAAGCCCGCCACGATGACATTGACGGTGGTCGAGACCACAAAGCCTAAGCCCATCGACATGAAGGGCGTAGCCAATCGCGTGACCATGATGGACGCGGTAAAGCTCACCAGGCTGGCCAGGGCCAGCAGGTAACCTATCACCTCGTCGCTCATGCAGGGTTGCCGGTCAGAAGATCAGGTTGACGCTGGACTTGGCGGCAATGAGCTCGCGGCTGACGCCCGGAGCCAGTTCCACCACCTTCAGGCCCTGGGGCGTGACGTCCATCACGCCCAGGTCGGTGATGATGCGGTCGACCACACCCACGCCGGTCAGGGGCAAGGTGCATTGGGTCAGGATCTTGTGGTCCTCGCCACCGTCCTTGCGGCGCGCCACATGCTCCATCAGCACGATGACCCGCTTGACACCGGCCACCAGATCCATGGCGCCGCCCATGCCCTTGACCATCTTGCCCGGAATCATCCAGTTGGCCAGGTCGCCGCGCTCGCTGACCTGCATCGCCCCCAGGATGGACAGGTTGATCTTGCCGCCGCGGATCATGGCAAAGGACTGGTCGCTGCTGAAGATGGCGGTGCCCGGCAGCGTGGTCACCGTCTGCTTGCCCGCGTTGATCAGGTCGGCATCGACCTGGTCTTCGGTCGGGAAGGGGCCGATGCCCATCATGCCGTTTTCCGATTGCAGCCACACCTCCTTGTCGCCGGTGTAGTTGGCCACCAGGGTCGGAATGCCGATGCCCAGGTTGACGTAAAAGCCGTCTTCAAGTTCCTGCGCAGCGCGCGCGGCCATCTGTTCTTGCGTCCAGGGCATGGTCAAGCTCCTTGCGTGGTGACGGTGCGCTTTTCGATGCGCTTTTCGGGCGTGGCATTGAGCACGATGCGGTGCACATAGATGCCGGGCAGGTGGACATCGTCCGGATGCAGCTGGCCCATGGGCACGATCTTCTCGACCTCGACGATGCACAGCTTGCCGGCCATCGCCACGGCCGGGTTGAAATTGCGCGCGGTGTAGCGAAAGCGCAGATTGCCGGCGGCATCGGCCACATCGGCCTTGATGAGCGCCAGGTCGGGCACGAGCGCGCGTTCCATCAAATAAGTCTCACCCTCAAACTCGCGGGTTTCCTTGCCCTCAGCCACCAAGGTGCCGACGCCGGTCTTGGTGAAAAAGGCCGGAATGCCGGCGCCGCCAGCGCGCAGCTTCTCAGCCAGCGTGCCCTGCGGCGTAAATTCAAGCTCGAGCTCGCCGGCCAGGTACTGGCGCTCGAACTCCTTGTTCTCGCCCACATAGCTGGAGATCATTTTTTTGATCTGCCGCGTCTGTAGCAGCTTGCCCAGGCCGAAATCGTCGACGCCGGCGTTGTTGGAAATCGCCGTCAGGTTCTTCACGCCGGAGTCGCGCAAGGCATCGATCAGCGCCTCGGGAATACCGCACAGGCCAAAACCGCCCACCGCAATCAACTGGCCGTCGTGGACCACGCCCTTGAGCGCCTCCGCGGCCGATGGAAATACCTTGTTCACTGTTCCTCCTGTCCAAACAATCGGCATGCCCTCTGGCGCGGCTCGCCCGCCGACGCCACACGCCGTCCAGCCCCGTAGTATGGCCTATCGCTCAACCGTGGCCCGGATGCGGTCGCCTGGACGCCAAGCCATGCGCTGGCCTGTCGGTGGGCGGCCTTGTCAGGTCTGGCCCGGCGCATCGACCACCTCGGCGGCGGTGCGAAACGCGTCGACCGCAGTGGGGATGCCGCAGTACACCGCCGCATGCAGCAGCAACTCCTGCAACTCCTGGGGCGTCACGCCGTTGTTGAGCGCCCCGCGCACATGGCCCTTGAGCTCATGCTGCTTGCCCAAGGCCGTGAGGATGGCCACAGTGATCATGCTGCGCGTCTTGAGGTCCAGGCCCGGCCGCTGCCAGACATCGCCCCAGGCCTTGCTCGTGATGTGGTCCTGGATGGCCCCGGAAAAATCGGTCGCCCCGCTGAGGGCGCGCGCCACGTAGGCCTCGCCCATGACCTGCTTGCGCAGCTTGAGCCCTTGGTCATAGGCCGGGCCTTTGCCGGTGGTCGGGCGGTCTTGAGGATCGGACATGCGCAGCTCCTTGCAGGTTGAAATGGCAGCGAGCATAACGGCTGCCTTGCATCCCCGCCGCGAGGGCGCGGCTCCCACAGAAGTTGTCACGACCGATGGGCTGCGGCAGAGCCGTCCCGGGGAAGATGCGGCCTGCGTATGATGCCGGCTCACCCTCAGCCCGCTCACACCATGAACCGCTACCCCTTCCCCGCTCTGACCGATCTGCCCGATGACATCCGCGCCCGCATCGTGGAGGTGCAGGAAAAAGCCGGCTTCGTACCCAATGTGTTCCTCGCCCTGGCCCGCCGGCCGGCCGAATGGCGCGCTTTTTTTGCCTACCACGACGCGCTCATGCTCAAAGACGGCGGCGGTCTGAGCAAGGGCGATCGCGAGATGATCGTCACTGCCACCAGCGCAGCTAACCAGTGCCTGTACTGCGTGGTCGCCCACGGTGCGATCTTGCGCATCTACGAGAAAAAGCCCTTGGTGGCCGACCAGGTGGCGGTCAACTACCGCAAGGCCGACATCACGCCGCGCCAGAAGGCCATGCTCGACTTCGCGATGAAGGTCTGCCTGCGCTCACACGAGATCGAAGAAGCCGACTTCGCCGCCCTGCACGCCCACGGCTTTGACGACGAAGACGCCTGGGACATTGCCGCCATCACCGCCTTCTTTGGCCTGTCCAACCGCATGGCGAGTTTCTCGGGCATGCAGCCCAACCCCGAGTTCTACCTGATGGGCCGCGTGCCCAAGCAAAAGTAAAGCCGGTTTTGTACGCTCGGCCACTGCGTGATGGCGAGGCTCCGTCAGTGCCATCGGGTGCGCAAACACCCTTACGTCATTGCGAGGCGCGCAGCGCCGTGGCAATCCATGTCTTCACACAACGGCCCATGGATCGCTTCGTACCTCGCGATGACGGGGTGGGGATGCGATGAAGCGGCTACGGTGCGATGACGCGACGGGAATGCGATGACACGGCGGGGATGCGATGACGGGGCGAAGGCGCCACGACAGGACGCGTGCAACGACACCAACTGCGTCATTGCGAGGCGCGCAGCGCCGTGGCAATCCATGTCTTCACACAACGGCCCATGGATCGCTTCGTACCTCGCGATGACGCGGCTGCGGTGCGATGACGCGGCGGGGGTGCGATGACGCGGCGGCGCGATGACGGGGCGGGGCGTGTCCAACCCTGCCTTGGTCTCAAGGCGTCACGATGGCCCGCAGCCAGTCGGGCAGCGGCATGGACTTTTGCTTGGGGAAGTCGACCCACATCGTGGTGGCGCCGCCAGCGGCATGAATGACGCCAGGCAGGTCAATGCGCTCCATCGTGACCCAGGTCTCGAAGGTGGTGCGTGCTGGATCGCTCGCGTACATCTTCAGTCGCACCGTCCCGGGGTATTCGACCTGCCGGTAAAAATTGCAAAAGGCGTTGACGATCACCACGCCCTCTTTGGCCGGGCCAGGCACCTGGCCCAGGCTGCTGAACCAGTCAATGCGGATGGTTTCGAAGTAGCGAAAGTAGCTGGTGTTGTTCAGATGCCCCATGGCGTCCATGTCGCCCCAGCGGATCGACATGTCCATCTCGTAGACGAGTTTTTTATGTTCGGGAATTTCAATTCTCATGCCCAGTCCTCCCTCAGGCAGCGGCCAGCCATCGCGCTTGGCTGCCTGAGCAAGCGTCGCAACCAAGCGTTTGCATAAAATCGGCGGTCCCACAGACGGGCAGGCCGCCGACCTTGAGTCGGTCATTATCACGGAGCGCTATTCATGACCCCCCAAGATATCCTCGAGCAGTTCGGTCCCCGCGAGGCCATGGAGTACGACGTGGTGATCGTGGGCGCAGGACCGGCCGGGCTGGCTGCAGCG
>JBILGP010000049.1:0-7832 GCA_044350985.1 Polaromonas sp.
TTCGGGACGCTCGCGCAGGGGGCAGGTGTGCAGCGGCAGCACATTGAGCCGGTAATACAGATCTTCGCGAAAGCGGCCGGCGGCGATCTCGGCTTCGAGGTCGCGGTGGGTGGCGGCCACCACCCGCACGTCGATGGTCACCGGCTTGCTGCCGCCGACCGGATCGACCTGGCGCTCCTGCAGCACGCGCAGCAGTTTGACCTGCATGTCCAGCGGCAGGTCGCCAATTTCGTCGAGGAAGATCGTGCCGCCGTGGGCCAGCTCGAAGCGCCCGACCCGGTCGGCCATGGCGCCGGTGAAAGCCCCCTTGCGGTGACCGAAGAGCTCGCTTTCAATCAGGTCCTTGGGGATGGCCGCACAATTGATCGGCACGAAATTGCCGGCATGCCGCTCCGATTGCTCGTGCAGCGCGCGCGCCACCAGCTCCTTGCCGGTGCCGCTCTCCCCGGTGATCAGCACAGTCGCCTGCGAGTTCGCCACCCGGGCGATCAGGGTCCGCACGGCTTGGGCGGCTGGACTTTTTCCGATGAAGGGGTGGGGGGCGGCCATGGCAGGGGTGGAAAATTGACTGCCCGTACTTTGCCACAAAATGTTAAAAATGCAATAGATTTGTTAAATTATGAAGACGAATCCTGCCATAAATCAGAATTTTTTGGGCTTTACAGGGTGCGGGCGGGCGATCCGGTGCCTCAAGCTTGGCGCCCTGGTGCCGATTCTGCTGGCGTCAGAACCTGGCGCCTAGCGCGACCCCATCGAGGTAAGCATATGAAATTGAACGCTCATCTTTCTGCCGGCTTGACCCGGGCACTTGCTGCTGCAGCCTTGCTCGCGCTTTCGGGCTGCCAAACGATGCTGCCCTGGAGCCTCAAGGGCGACAAGGAGCCGGGCAAGGAGCAGCGGGCCGAAGCGGCGGCGCGGGCCGAGCCGGCCAGCATGATCGCGCCCCTGATCGAAAAGCGCGAGACCCTGACGGCCACCGGCTATGCGGTGATCAGTGTGCAGAACCATCGCAACCCGGCGCAGCAGCGTTTGATGGCGATCCGGGCCTCCAAGCTCGATGCCTACCGCTCGCTGGCCGAGCAGGTCTATGGCCAGCAGCTCGACGCCACCACCACCGTGGCCGACATGATGGTGCAAAGCGACACCTTCAGGTCCAAGGTCGAGGGCGTGATTTACGGGGCGGTGCTGGTGAGCATCACGCCGGCTGGCGACGACACCTATGAGACCACGCTGAGCCTGGACAGGGCGGTGGTGCAGGATCTGCGTGCGCTCTACCTGGGCCACCTCCAGGCACGGGCGCGCTAAGCCATGAACTGCCCGGTGCCGGCCGCTGGCCCGACTGTCATGCCGACTTGGCGCTGGGCGGCTGTGCTGGCCTGTGCCCTGTGGGCCGCAAGCTGGCCCGCCCAGGCCGCTGAGCTCAGCGCCGACGAAAGATTGCAGGCGGTGCGCCATGCGCTGGCGCAGGAGGCCCTGCGCGGTGCCACCCAGGTGCGCACCACGGCCTGGATCGATGCCCAGGGTGCTTTGCGCGAATCGAGCAGTTTCCGCTCGGGCATGCAGGTGCGTGGCGTGCGTGTGATGGCCTATTCGCGCGATGCGCAGGGCCAGCCGCAGGCGCGGCTGCAGGTGCAGGGCTCGCAAGACCTGGTCAAAGCCGATGCGGCTGCCCCATCGGCAGCGCCGTGCCCTAAAAATGATGGGCTGCGCCATGTGCTGGGGCTGCAAGTGCAGCCACGCGGCCGCTGGTCGGTGGACGACGAGCATTTGCAGCGCGAAGCGGTGCAGTTGATGGGCGCAGCCTGGCGCAGCGCCCCGGCGGTCGATCCGCGCTGGCAACTGGTGGACGTGCCCTCGACCCCGCCGCAGGCGCAGGCCAGCAGCGCCTGGGCCTACGAGCGACTGTTGACCGGCTCCGGCGCATCGGCTGCGCTCGGCTGGCGCTTGCTGGTGGGCCTGGAGACCGTGCCGGTGCTTGCCGCAAGCAGCCCGCTGCCTTGGTCCTCGAGCGCGCCGACCTGGGTGCGCCTGACCTTGACCCTGCAATCGGACCGCGAGCCCACGCCCGCCTTGCAGCGCACCGTCGAGTTGCCGCTGCTGGCGCTCGAGCGCGGCTGGACGGCCCCGCGCCTGCAGGCGGTCACGCGCAGCCAGTTGCAGGCCCTGGTACAGGACTGGTCCAAGGCCATCGGCGAGCGACTCGGTTGCGAGCCGGTGGCCGTGCAGGTGCTTCATGCCGCCGGGCAAGAGGTCCAGATCGACCAGGGCAGCCTGGCCGGTGTGCGCGCCGGCGATGAGTGGCTGGTGTCCGATCGTCGCCGCTGGCCGGCGCAGGCGCTGGAATCGGATGCGCCACTGGCGCTGGTGCTGGCCCGGGTCGAGCAGGTGTCTGCGCACCAGGCGCAGCTGCGGGTGCTGGCCGGCCCGTCGGCCTCGGTCAAGCCGCAGTGGCAGGCTTGGCCCATGCAGTCGCGCTAGGGCCAGATGGCTCTGACGCACGATTTGATTGAAACCCAAGGAGCTTCGCATGAACCGTTACCGACTTTCTTCTGGCCTGTCCCGTGTGCGGCTGGCTCTGGGCCTTGCCCTGCTCGGTGCGCTGGTTCATGCGGCACCGGTGCTGGCCGCCGGCGCCTCACCTGCGCCTTCGTCGGCCCCGCCATCGCAGGCCCATGCGGCGCCGCAGGCGGGCGCGGCCCCGGCCACCAGCGCCCATGTCAGCCGGGTCTATGTGACCGTGGCCGGCGACACGCTCGATCGGGTGATCCGCAAGACCATGGCCGACAGCCCGCTCAAGGACGATCTGCTGCGCCAGGCCCTGATCGCGGCCAACCCCAAGGCCTTTGCGGCCGGGCGCAACAGCCGGCTCAAGCCCGGCACCGAGCTCAAGCTGCCCGAGACGCACGCGCTGCTGCGCGAAATCTTGCTGCCGCTGCTCTCGCCCACCGAGGTCGGTTCCTACTTTCCGCCGCCCCCGAGCACGGCCGAGGAGCGCCGGCGCTGGGTGCGCTACCCTTGAGGCGGCCACTGCCGCGCCTGGCCCTCGTGTGATCGCGCCGGCCGACCTTACGCAGCTGCCCGGTCGGTCCAACCCGATCTACCTGGAGGGCAAGATCCTGCCGCTGACAGTGGCGCAGGCGCGGGCGCTCGACCTGCGCGACGGACAAATCGTGCAGGCCATGGTGCAGTCGCGCGCCGGTGACGACCTGGCCCTGCTCATGCGCGGCAAGCAGCTCGATCTGCCGCGGCTGCCGCTGACGGCCGGCTGGCTGCCCGGTCAAACCGTGCGCTTGCAGGTGCACATGAGCCCGTCCGGCCTGGGTCTGCAGCCCATGGCCGACAACGCTGTGGTGCTGTCCAGCGCGCCTTTTTTCTCCCGCGTGGGCAACCTGCTGTTTCGCCCACCCGGGCTCGAGCAGCTGGGCCAGCTGTTCAAGCCCGGTGTGCTCGACGTCTTGCTGCAGGCCACCGGTCGCGGCGACCTGATGGCCCAGTGGCGCGGCATGCAATTGAACATGGCCCAGCTCAATCCGCAGGCGCTGGCGCAGGCGATGAGCCGCGCCATGGTCGGCGCCATGGGTGCAGAGCCTTGGCTCACTCGCGGCCTGCCGCCGCCAGCCGACGATCCCAAGCAACTGCTGCGCAAACTCATGGCCGCCCTGTCGCGCGATGAGGACGGCGGCGATGCGCCGGAGTCGATCGGCAAGCTGTCGCAGGCGCTCGACGATTTGGAGTCGTCTCAGGTGCAAGCGGTGCAGGCGCAGGCACAAGAGGAGGTGTTGATCAGCTTTGTGCTGCCCTTTGCCGATGCCGATCCGATCGAGCTGCAGTTTCGGCGCGCGCCGCACAAGCAGGGACAGGAGCGGCCCCCTCTGACGGTCAATGTGCACTCGCACAGCGAAGACCTCGGCGAGGTCTGGCTCCAGACCCAGTTGCATGGCCTGGAGCGGGTCGAGCTGACCATGTGGGCCTTGCGCGAGGGCGTGGTGCAGCAGGCCCGTCAGCGCTCGGGCGAGTTGGGCGCGCAACTGGCACAGTCGGGCCTTGCGATGCGCTCGTTTCAGGTGATTCATGGCGCGCGTCCCCAGGGCAATGCCGACTGGGTGCCCTCAGGCCGCGGCCTGGTCATCGATATTCGCGCTTGAGGCCCGCCCAGATGAAACCGCGCAAACAGGCCGTCGCACTGGAGTACGGCATGAACGATGTGCCGGTGCTCACGGCCAAGGCCGACGCGCACCTGGCCGAGCGGCTGATCGAGGAGGCGCGCCGGCAAGGCGTCTACGTCACCCAGGACCCGCAACTGCTGGCTCTGCTGAGTCGGCTCAACGTCGACGATGAAATCCCGCCCGAGCTCTACACCGCGGTGGCGGTGATCCTGTCGTGGGTCTACTGGCTCAAGGGCATGCGTCCGGGCGATGAAAAGCGCGGCGGTGCAGGGCAAGTGGACGAGCAAGCCTGATGTGTATTGGGCACAATCTTTGTCGTTTTTTGATGCATTGCGGTAAAGTCTGGCCTGTTTGATCCCTCCAATCCCCTTGTTAAAGGAAAGCCATGTTTGAACAAGTCGTCCCGGTCAACAAAGAGCGCCACGCCCGCAAGAAGGTCAGGCCGAGCAACGATTTTCGTTTTGCGGCGGGCTTTCACATTGCCTACGTGACCACCCATGAATTTGCCCGCGCGGCCGCCACCTACCCGGTGGTGTTCCTCGAGGACAAGCAAAACGACAGTTACCGTCCGGTGGCGCTGCTGGGCCTGGACGCGGGGCAGAACCTCTTTGTGGACGCGCAGGGGCAGTGGTCGGCGTCCTACATTCCGGCCATCATCCGGCGCTACCCGTTTGCGCTGGTCAAGGCCACCGATGCCGACCAATACATCGTCTGCGTCGATGAGGCCAGCGCCTTGCTCAGCGACAGCGAAGGTGCGGCCCTGTTTGACGAGGCGGGCGAGCCCACGCAGGTGATCGAAAACGTCAAGCGCTACCTGGGCGAGCTGCAGCAGATGGACCAGATCACCGGCGACTTTTCCAGCTTCCTGGTGCAAAACAACCTGCTCACGCCCTTGAACATGCGGGTCAACACCGACAACCAGGTGCGCAACATCACGGGCTGCCATGTCATCAACGAGGAGCGCCTGAACAATTTTTCGGACGCCAAGTTTCTCGAACTGCGGCAAAAAGGGTATCTGCCGGCGATTTATTCGCACCTGATCTCACTGTCGCAGATCGAGCGGCTGGCCAGCCTGAAAAAGCCGGCGCAAGCCTGAGGGCAGGGGTCTGAAGCGGGCCGTCGCGGCGCTCAGGCGTCGTGGTAGCCCCGGCCTTTGTTAAAGCGCGAGACCTTGCCAAGCCGGTCGTAAACCTCGACCGAGGCAGTGGGGTTGCCGGTTTGCAGGCTGGTCAGGGCGCCGCGGATGGCCTCAAGCTTGCGGTCGATCAGCACCGCGTTGCGGCGGTGGGCGTCGCGGCCGCGCAGCAGGCTGTCGTGCAGGCCGGCCCATTGCGGCTGGTTTTGCAGGTCCTGGGCGGGGGGGCAAAGTCGGGAGAGTTCGGCCAGCAGCTCCGATTTGCCGGGCTGCAGCTGCTCGAAGGCGTCGAGTTTTTGGTCTTGCAGCGCCCGAAACTCCTGTTCGAGCACCTGCTCGAGCTCGTGCGCGAGCGTCAAAAGGCGTGTGGCGGTCGTGCTGTCACTCACGGATCATGCGTTCGATGGCGACAAAGCTTTCGGCGATGCGCCTCGAATCGAGCGGGTACTGGCCCTGGGCAATCGCCTGCTTGATCGCCTCGACCTTGGCGCGGTCGAAGTCTGGCTCTGCCATGGCCCTTTGCGCAACGCTGCTCAGCGACACCGTGTCTTCCCCCCGGCTGGCCGGCGCAGAACGCTCGCTGCTGCCGGTTGAGCCCACCGAGCTGGCACTTTGCGAAGTCGAGGATTTCTTGACCTTGTCGGCACTGTTGCGCACAGTGTTGTCTGACAGGTTTTGTCTTCCATACTGTGAAATTGCGTCGGTCATGGGAGGATCTCTTTCTCGTGGGGGGCCTGATTTGACCCTTTGACGCCTTTGATATCGGAAGTGCCGACCAAAACTTGAGGCCATTGTCTCAAAAAATTGCCTACAAGCCTTTCAAAGAGTTCGGTCCTGTCACCACGCCTGAGATGAGTCGACCCGACTCAGGGTTTTTTAAGCGAATTTGCTCGCCCAAATGCCCGTCCTGCTGGGCTTCGACCCGCACCGTGATCTGAAAACTGCCGTTTTGGCCAACGGTCAGCATGGCCGATTGCCCTTTTCGGACCATCAGACTGCGCCTGATGTCGTAACTGCGCAACACTGTGCCGGCCGGAAGGTCGCGCACCGCCTCGGCCCGCGCCACATCCTTGAGTGAGCCGATCGCCAGCGGATCGAGCCCCAAGGCTGGCTTTTGTACCTCTTCGAGCATGCTGACGTCGAGTTCGGTGCCGCGCTGCAGCAAGCGCTTGGCCACGACGACTGTCTTCATTGGCGGCTGCAGCGTGACCGGCGTGTGGGTGCGCATCGCGACGGCTGCCGGGGCCACGGGCGGTGGGGCTGAAGGGGCTCGGGCCGTGGGCGGTCGCTGGGTCAGGCGCAGGAAAAGCTGCCAGGCTGTGGGCCCGCTGCAGCGCACCCGCACGGTCTCGCGCGAGCTGCTGAAGGGGTAGTCGAACTGCAGCGGCTCCTGGCAGGGTGCGATGCGCACCCGGCTGTCGAGCGCCGCAAACCGGA
The DNA here is from genome assembly GCA_044350985.1 of Polaromonas sp. Classification (GTDB taxonomy): domain Bacteria; phylum Pseudomonadota; class Gammaproteobacteria; order Burkholderiales; family Burkholderiaceae_C; genus Polaromonas. The sequence goes on from JBILGP010000049.1 coordinate 6,739, forward strand.
CCTGATCGGCTGGAAGTTGTTCCTGACCCATCACCCATTGCCGGGCCAGGGCAAACAGCGGCTCGTGATCGGCCGTCGCCGAGGCGGCTGGCAGGTGCGCGATTGGGGGCGCGACGGCCGGCGGGGTGGTGGAGGGGCTTGCCGCTGCAAAAGCCGTCGGGGTGGCGGTGGTCGGCAGGACTGCGGGCAGCGCGGCTGGCCGGCTTGCCGTTGCGGCAGGGGCCGCCCCCAAGGCCGCTGTCGCTGCGCCGCCGGTCTGAGTCTGGGCCAAGCCGGGCAGGGCGCCGAGCAGGGCCCAGAGGCCGAGCCACAGGGGCGCACGGGCGGCCTTGAAGGTATGGGGCTCTCGGGTCGGTGGGTGCAGGTCCATGGCAATCAAGAGTGGCTGGGGTGTGGGAGGACCGACACCCCGAGTTTTGGGTGGTCTCTTTACGCAAGATTAAGACCAGCTAAAGACTGAGCAGATTCCGGCGGGAGCGCGATGACAGGGTGGGGGCGCGATGACAGGGCGGGGGCGCGATGACAGGCCAGGGGCGCAATGACCGGGCGGCGGCGCAATGACGAGGCAGGCCCTGTGACGAGGGGGCCTGTGCCGAGGCGGGGCCGCCGTAACCCGCGCCGCGTCATTGCGAGGCGCGCAGCGCCGTGGCAATCCTCGCCTTTGTGCGACGCCCGATGGATCGCTTCGTTCCTCGCGATGACAGGCCAGGGGCGCGATGACAGGGCGGGGGCGCAATGACAGGGCGGCGGCGCAATAACGAGGCAGGCCCTGTGACGAGGGGGCCTGTGCCGAGGCGGGGCCGCCGTAACCCCCGCTGCGTCATTGCGAGGCGCGCAGCGCCGTGGCAATCCATGCCTTTGTGCGACGGCCAATGGATCGCTTCGTTCCTCGCGATGACAGGGTGGGGGCGCGATAACAGGCCAGGGGCGCGATGACCGGGCGGCGGCGCAATAACGAGGCAGGCCCTGTGACGAGGGGGCCTGTGACGAGGGGGCCTGTGACGAGGGGGCCTGTGCCGAGGCGGGGCCGCCGTAACCCGCGCCGCGTCATTGCGAGGCGCGCAGCGCCGTGGCAATCCATGCCTTTGTGCGAC
>JBILGP010000050.1:0-7731 GCA_044350985.1 Polaromonas sp.
CCGGCCGACCTGGTGCGCAAGGCGCTGTCGATTTCAGGCCTGCACGACCTCGAGCCCATCTCGCAGGCGCCGTTTTTGCAAGTCGATCTGCGCCTGAGCCCGCAGGATGTAAGCCGCGCCAGCCCGGCCCGCCTGCCTGCGCCGGCCGGCACTTTGTATGCTGTGGCCGGTGCCGACGAAAGCGCAGAGTTTGTGCGTCAGACCCGCTTGATTGCGCAGGCTTGGGGTCCGGCGGTGGTGCCCGTGTGCGAGGCGCTGCCGGGCCTGAACCACTTCAGCGTGGTCGAATCCTTGTGCGAGCCTGGCTCACGCCTCAATCGCTTGGCGCGTGAGTTGATCGCGGCGAGCCGCTCGGTCTGATCGACGGCTGCATCGCCGTGAGGGCGCGGCTCCCACAAAAACAGGCCGGTCGTGCTTCTGTTCTGCCCTAGGAGCGCCGCCCTCGGCGCGATAGGTTTGGGCGCGATTGGGCGGCCCTACATCAGCAAGTGCTCGCCTGCGTTGTCCCCGCCAAGGATGACGTAGTTGACCTTGCGGATGTCCATGAGCTTTTTGCCGCCAGCGTAGCTGATCGAGCTTTGGATGTCCTGCTCCATCTCGACCAGGGTGTCGGCCAGCTTGCCCTTGATCGGCTCGAGGATGCGCTTGCCTTCGACGTGCTTGTACTCGCCCTTGTTGAAATCGCTGGCCGAGCCGTAGTATTCCTTGAACAGCTCACCGTCGACCTCGACGGTCTTGCCCGGCGACTCTTCGTGGCCGGCGAACAGCGAGCCGATCATGACCATGGACGCGCCAAAGCGCACGCTCTTGGCAATGTCACCATGGCTGCGGATGCCGCCGTCGGCGATGATGGGTTTGGTGGCCACGCGGGCGCACCACTTGAGCGCAGACAGCTGCCAGCCGCCCGTGCCAAAGCCGGTCTTGAGCTTGGTGATGCAGACCTTGCCCGGGCCCACACCCACCTTGGTGGCGTCGGCGCCCCAGTTCTCCAGATCAATCACCGCCTCGGGAGTGGCCACGTTGCCGGCAATCACGAAGCTGTCGGGCAATCTGGCCTTGATGTAGGCGATCATGTCGCGCACGCTGTCGGCATGGCCGTGCGCGATATCGATCGTGATGTACTCGGGCTTGAGCCCTTGCGCCACCAGGGTGTCGACGGTACTGCGGTCGGCGGCCTTGACGCCCAGGGAAATTGAGGCGTACACGCCCCGGGCGTGCATGTCGCGCACAAACTGCACATTGTCCAGATCGAAGCGGTGCATCACGTAGAAGTAGCCGCCGCGGGCCAGGGCGGTGCAGATGGTCTCGTCGACCACCGTCTTCATATTGGCCGGCACCACCGGCAGGCGGAACTTGCGCCCGCCCAGCTCGACGCCCGCGTCGCACTCCGAGCGACTCTCCACGCGGCACTTGCGCGGCAGCAGCAGAATGTTGTCGTAGTCAAAGATTTCCATGAAAACCAAGCTCCTGAAAAGCAATCGTTGAAGAAACGAATGAGCGCTTGGCTTGGCCGGCTTGTGCGGTCCGACGCGGCCAGCGGGGGCTGGCGGCGGGCCACAAAAAACCGGGCGCAAGAAACTTGGGCCCGGTGGCTGATTCTACCGGCAAGGCGGTCGCGTTGGCGCGCGCCTGCGACGTGGCGCTTCCTACAATGGCCCGCATGCAACCTGAATCCTTGTTTGAAGAGGGCCCGGTGCCCTCGTCGCCTTTGCTGGCGCATCTCAACGCCGAGCAGCTCGCTGCCGTGACCTTGCCGGGCGAGCATGCGCTGATCCTGGCCGGCGCTGGCTCGGGCAAGACACGGGTGCTGACCACGCGCATTGCCTGGCTGCTGCAGACCGGGCAGGTCTCGCCCGGTGGCGTGCTGGCGGTGACCTTTACCAACAAGGCGGCCAAGGAGATGCAGGCACGCCTGTCGGCCATGCTGCCGCTCAATGTGCGGGGCATGTGGATCGGCACTTTTCACGGCTTGTGCAACCGCTTCCTGCGCGCCCACTGGCAGTTGGCGAATTTGCCCCAGAGTTTTCAGATCCTCGACACGCAAGACCAACTGTCGGCGATCAAGCGGCTGTGCAAGCAGTTCAATGTGGACGAGGACCGCTACCCGCCCAAGGAGCTGATGTGGTTCATCGCGGCGTGCAAGGAAGACGGACAGCGCGCCAAGGATGTGGCGGTGCGCGACGAGCAGAGCCGGCGCAAGGTGGAGATCTACGCGCTCTACGAGGAGCAGTGCCAGCGCGAGGGCGTGGTCGATTTCGGTGAGCTGATGCTGCGCAGCTATGAGCTCATGCGCGACCATGCGGCGGTGCGCGAGCATTACCAGCGCCGCTTTCGCCATATTTTGGTCGACGAGTTTCAGGACACCAATCCGCTGCAGTACACCTGGCTCAAGCTCATGGCGGGGCAGGGCGGTGCAGCCGGCGCGGCGGTGATGGCCGTGGGCGACGACGACCAGAGCATCTACGCCTTTCGCGGCGCGCGGGTGGGCAATATGGCCGATTTCGTGCGCGAGTTTTCTGTGCAGCACCAGATCAAGCTTGAGCGCAACTACCGCAGCTTTGGCAACATCCTCGATTCGGCCAACGCCCTGATCAGCCGCAACGCCCAGCGCCTGGGCAAGAATTTGCGCACCGAAGCCGGCCCGGGCGAGCCGGTGCGGGTGTTTGAGGCCACCAGCGACTTTGCCGAAGCGCAGTGGCTGGTCGAGGAGGTCAAGCAACTGCTGCGCGAGGGCACCGAGCGGCGCGAGATCGCCTTGCTCTACCGCAGCAACGCGCAAAGCCGGGTGATGGAGACGGCTCTTTTCAATGCCGGCATTGCTTACCGCGTCTATGGGGGCTTGCGCTTTTTCGAGCGCGCTGAAATCAAGCATGCGCTGGCCTATCTGCGTTTGCTGGAGAACCCTCGCGATGACACCAGCTTTGCGCGCGTGGTCAATTTTCCGCCGCGCGGCGTGGGTGCGCGCAGCCTCGAGCAATTGCAGGATGTGGCCCGCCACCGGGCCTGTTCTTTGCATGAGGCGGTGGGCGCGGTCACCGGCGCGGCGGGCACCAAGCTGGGCGCTTTTGTGGCGCTCGTCGATGTCATGCGCGAACAGACGGGGGGGCGCACCTTGCGCGAGATCATCGATTTCATGCTCGAGCACAGCGGGCTGCTGGCCCACTACCGGGGCGAGCGTGAGGGCCAGGACCGGCTGGAGAACCTGGCCGAGCTGGTCAATGCCGCCGAATCGTTTGTCTCGATCGAAGGTTTCGGCCGCGATGCGGTGGCCCTGCCGGTTGACGAGCAGGGCCAGGGCCTGAGCCAGTCACCGGTCAGCCAGGGACTCGATCCCGATGCGCCACCCTGGGACGACGATGCGGCGGGCCTGCAATGGCCGCCCGCGTCCGAGCCGGAGGCGGCCATCACCGGCGAGACGGTTTCGCCTCTGGCGGCCTTCTTGGCGCATGCGGCGCTCGAGGCCGGCGACAACCAGGCGCAGGCTGGGCAAGATGCGGTGCAGCTGATGACGGTGCACGCCTCCAAGGGGCTGGAGTTTGATTGCGTCTTCATCAGCGGGCTCGAAGAGGGCCTGTTTCCGCATGAGAACGCCATGAGCGACCGCGCGGGCCTGGAGGAGGAGCGTCGACTGATGTATGTGGCCATCACCCGGGCGCGCAAGCGCCTGTACCTCAGTTGCTCGCAAACGCGCATGCTCCATGGCCAGACCCGCTACAACCTCAAAAGCCGTTTTCTGGAGGAGCTGCCCGAGGACGCGCTCAAGTGGATCACGCCGCGCCACGGCGGCCATGCCACGCCCGGCTGGGGCGGGCAGGGCTCGTCCTTTGAGGCAGGCACCGGCGCGGGCCGCAGCGACTGGGCGGCGCGCATGGTGGCCTCGCGCCAGGGCGCTGGCTCAGTGGCCGGGCAGGCCTTGCCCGAGCGCAAGGCCGCCGACACCCACGGGCTCAAGGTGGGCATGGACGTGTTTCATGCCAAATTTGGGCAGGGCCGCATCAAGATGATCGAGGGCGCCGGGGCCGATGCCCGCGCCCAGGTCGACTTTTCACGCCATGGCGTCAAGTGGCTGGCGCTGTCGGTGGCCAAGCTCACGGTGGTTCAGTAGGCCTGGCTCAGTCAGCGAGGTTCAGGCGATCTCGTCGACGCGGGGCAGCGGTGGCGGGTTCTCGTCGACCACAAAGCAGTCGCGAAACGTGCCGTAGACCGAGCTGAAGAACATGGCCGCCAGCAGCAGGGCCACGGGCAGCATCGAGGCGGCGGCCAACTGCGCGCTGCCCAGGGTCGAGAACAGCAGCGTGACCAGCACACCGGTGAGCAAGAACAACGCGCACCAGCCCAGGGCGTAGACGGTGAAGGCGCCCTTGTTTTTCCAGCAGGCCATGGCGCTGAAGAACAGGCTTTTGGCGGGCGCCACATCGTGCCAGTGCACCAGCGCCGGCGCGTGCCAGAACAGCACCGACATCGGCGCGTAGATGAGCAAGGCCACCCACATGGCCGTTTGGAAATCCGGATCGTTGACCACCTCGGCATCGAGCCGGCCGCCAAACAGGTACAGCTGCGCAAAATCGCCGCCGTCAAACAGGGCCGAGATGCCCAGCATGATCAAAAAAGCGGCTGCATAGGCGCCACCGAGCACCATCATCGCGCGCATGCGCTGGCGGCCGGCGCGAAAGGCGGTAGCCAAGATGGCGGGCATGGGAAATTTGCCGTGCTCGGCCTCCTTGGAAGCCGCCATCAGCCCCAGGGTGGCCGCCGGCAGCAGGGCCAGCGCCAGCAGCGAGCCGATCAGCGGGATCAGGCTGGCCAGCGAGAGCACCGCCATGAACATGAAGAACAGCCCCGACATGGCCAGAGGCTGCCGGAAAAACAGGCGTATGCCCTGGCCGATCCAGCGCAGGCCGGTTTTTGCAGGGACCAAATTGAGTCTCATGGCGGGGCTCTCAGACGGGGCTCTCAGGCAGGGACCAGATCGAGCGGCAAGGGATGCTCGACGCATTGGCGCAGCACCCGCTCGAAGTGGCTGGGGTCGTGGGGCTTGAGCACCGAAGCCTGGCGCGGCAGGTGGTAGTCCCACAGGCGCGAGGTCCAAAAGCGCAGCGCGCCGGCGCGCTGCATGGCCGGCAGCAAACGCCGCTCTTGGGCGCTCAAGGGGCGCACCGCGTGGTAGGCCTTGACCAAGGCGTGGGCGCGGTCGAGGTCTTGCACGCCGGTGGCCAGGTCGATGCACCAGTCGTTCAGGCAAACGGCCAGATCGAACAGAAAGCTGTCGCAGCCGGCGAAGTAAAAGTCAAACAGGCCGCACAGGCGCGCCTCTTGCCCCTGGCCCAAAAACATCACGTTGTCGCGAAACAGGTCGGCGTGGACCGCCCCGTGCGGCAGGCTGCCATAGGCGGCCTGCGCCGCGATGTGGTTCTGGTAGGCGAGTTCGCCGCCAATGAGCGCCTTTTGCGCATCGTCCAGGTAGGGCAGCACCACCGGCACGGTTTCGTTCCACCAGGTCAGGCCGCGCAGGTTGGGCTGGCGCATTTCGAAATCGACCCCGGCCAGGTGCATGCGCGCCAGCATCTCGCCCAGGGCGCTGCAGTGGTGCACCTGGGGCATCAGCTCGCTGGCGCCCTGGAGGCGGTTGACCACGGCAGCGGGCTTGCCCTTGAGGCGGTGCAAGATGGGCCCGCTGCCGCTTGGGCCCTTGCGGGTCGGCGGCGCGGCCTGAGGATCGGGCACAGGAATGCCGCGTCCTGCCAGGTGCTTCATCAGGTGCAGATAAAAGGGCAGCTGCTCGAAGCTCAAGCGCTCAAAGACCGTCAGCACCCATTGGCCCTGGTCGGTGTCGGCAAAGTAGTTGGTGTTTTCGATGCCGCCGGCGCAGCCCTGCAGCGATTGCAGCTGCCCCAGGCCGAGCTGGCTCAGCAAGTCTGCAGCCTCCTCGAACGAGACCTCGGTAAAGACGGCCATGCGGGTCGGGGTGTCGGGGAAGTGGGAGGGTCGCGAGGGTACGGCGGGTCAGAACCGCAGGAAATTCCAGACCCGATCGCCGCCTTGGCCCGATCCGCCTCGGGCATCGGTCGGCCGTATCTCGTAAGCCGGCACATCAAGCTTGGGTTGCACGACGATGCTGCGCGTCTGCCCGCCCACGCGCAGCTCGTCGATTCGGCTGCCGCCGTCTTCGGTGCGGATGCGCTCGATGGTCTGGTTGCTGCGGCTCGGTTCGACCGCGCGATCTTGGGCGCGGGCTGCTGCTGGGGCGGTCTCGACCACTGCCTGGGCCAGCGCCGCCGGAGCCAAGCTTGCGCCCAGCAGGACCAAACCGATGGCAAAGGGTGGGGTGCGAAGCATGGTGCCATTGTAGGTCGGCCAGCGCTACCCCACACCGGCGCCTTGCCTGACAATGCCGGCACGAGCTAGAAAATGAGCCAGAAAATGAGTCAAAAAACCTTGCTGCTGGTCGACGGTTCCAGCTATCTGTACCGCGCCTTTCATGCCATGCCCGATCTGCGGGCCGTGCCGGGCGATCCGGCCAGCGCGGCCACCGGCGCGATCCGCGGCATGATCAACATGATGCACAAGCTGCGCAAGGATGTGCACGCCGATTACGCCGCCTGCGTGTTTGACGCCAAGGGGCCGACCTTTCGCGATGCAATCTATCCGCAGTACAAGGCCCAGCGTGCGCCCATGCCCGATGACTTGCGCAGCCAGATCGAGCCGATCCACGAGGTCGTGCGCCTGCTGGGCTGGCCAGTGCTTGAGGTGGCCGGCGTTGAAGCCGATGATGTGATTGGCACGCTCGCCCGCCATGCCAGCGAGCAGGGCGTGGAGGTGGTGATCTCCAGCGGCGACAAGGACCTGTCCCAACTGGTCAATGCCCACATCACCATCATCGACACCCTCAACGACAAACGCCGCGATGTCGCCGGCGTGCAGGCCGAATTTGGCGTGCCGCCCGAGCGCATGGTCGATTTTCAGACCCTGGTGGGCGATGCGGTGGACAACGTGCCCGGCGTGCCCAAGGTCGGGCCCAAAACGGCCGCCAAATGGCTGCAAGAGTACGGCACGCTCGACGCGTTGATTGCGCGCGCCGATGAGATCAAGGGCGCGACCGGGGAGAACCTGCGCGCAGCGCTGCACTGGTTGCCCACGGGCCGGCAGTTGCTGACCATCAAGACCGATTGCGACTTGACCGCGCAGCTGCCTGGCCTGCCGGCACTCGACGCGCTGCACCTGGGCCAGCAAGAGGCCAGCAGCTTGCACGCTTTTTACGAGCGTTACGGCTTTAAGTCTCTGGCTCGCTCGGTCCAGGGTGCGGCCGAGCCAGGCGCAGCGCCTGCGCCCGAGCACGCCCCGGCCGAGCAGGCCCCCGCAGTGGCGCGGGCGCTCGACTATGGGGTGGTACTGGATTGGCCCGCCTTCGAGGCGCTGCTCGAGAGCCTGTGGGCGGCCGATCTGGTGGCCCTCGATACCGAAACCGATTCGCTCGACGCCATGCAGGCGCGCGTGGTCGGGCTGAGCCTGAGCACCGCAGCCGGGCAGGCCCGCTACCTGCCCCTGGCCCACGACTACCCCGGCGCGCCCGATCAGCTGCCGTTGGGCGAGGTGCTCGAGCGGCTCAGGCCCTGGCTTGAGGATGGCAGCCGCGCCAAGCTCGGTCAGCACATCAAGTACGACCGCCACGTGCTGGCCAACCACGGCATCGAGGTGCGTGGGTACCGCCATGACACCATGCTGCAAAGCTAT
>JBILGP010000051.1:0-7722 GCA_044350985.1 Polaromonas sp.
GCGCCACCGGCAGCTGGGCCGCGCCGCCGACCGGCACAGTCCCCGGGCGCGCAAGCGAGGCGGCGCAGCGGCGCAACACGCAGATGACGTTCCGGCTCGACATCAACGACTCGGGCGAATTGCTCAAGCGCCTGGGCATGGACGGCGCGATTCGGCGCGGCAAGGGCAAGCTCGAAGGCCAGATCGGCTGGAGCGGATCGCCCTTGAGCCTGCACACGCCCAGCATGACCGGGCAATTCACGGTGGATGTGGAGTCTGGCCAGTTCCTCAAGGCCGAGCCCGGCGTGGCCAAGCTGCTCGGGGTGCTCAATCTGCAGGCTCTGCCGCGGCGGCTGACGCTCGACTTCCGCGATGTGTTTTCGGAAGGCTTTTCCTTTGACTGGGTGCGTGGCGAAGTGAGCATCGATCAGGGCGTGGCCCGCACCGACAGCTTGCGCATGAAGGGGGTCAACGCCGCTGTGCTGCTGGCCGGCTCAGCCGATATCGGGCGCGAAACGCAGGACCTGCGGGTGGTGGTGGTACCCGAAATCAATGCCGGCACCGCCTCGCTGCTGGCCTCGGCCATCAACCCGGCGGTCGGTCTGGGCACCTTCATTGCGCAATGGCTGCTGCGCCGACCGATCAACGAGGCGAACACACAGGAGTTTTTGGTGCGCGGTACGTGGGCCGACCCGGTGATCGAGCGGGTGGGGCGCAAGCCCGCCGCGGCAGCGCCACAGACGCCCTGACCATCGCCCCCATAGCCGCCATGAGCCCAAACCCATGAAAGTGGCCGCCATTCAAATGGTCTCCGGCACGGATGCGCAGGCCAATCTGCGCTCGGCTGGGCAGGCGTTGGCGCAAGCGGCGCAAGCCGGTGCCGAATTGGCGGTGCTGCCCGAATATTTTTGCCTGCTCGGCCAAAGCGAGCACGACAAACTGGCCCTGGCCGAAGCGCCCGGCGCCGGCCCGCTGCAGGACTTCGTGGCCGAGCAGGCCAACCGGCACGGCCTGTGGATCGCTGCGGGCACGCTGCCGCTCAAGAGCGCCGAGCCGCAGCGCGTGCTCAACAGCACCCTGGTGTTCGATCCCCGCGGCGCCCAGGTCGCCCGCTATGACAAGATTCACCTGTTTCGCTATGCCCAGGGCGAGGAGAGCTACGACGAGGCGCGCACCATCGTCGCTGGCAACCAGCCAGCCGCCTTCGAGCTCGTCTCGCGCGACGGTTGGACCTGGCGCATCGGCTTGAGCGTTTGCTACGACCTGCGCTTTCCCGAGCTTTACCGACAGCTGCAAGCGCATCTGCTGCTCGTGCCCAGCGCCTTCACCCACAGCACCGGGCAGGCGCACTGGGAGGTGCTGCTGCGCGCGCGCGCCATCGAGAACCTGGCCTTTGTGGCCGCCGCCGCCCAAGGCGGCGTACACGACAACGGTCGGCGCACCTGGGGCCACAGCATGCTGGTCAACCCCTGGGGCCAGGTGCTGGCCGTGCAGCCCGAAGGAGCGGCCGTGGTGATGGCCGAGCTGCAAGCCGAGCAATTGCAAACAAGGCGCGCGCAATTGCCGGCGCTCGATCACCGCGTGTTGCGATGAGCAGCAGCCGGCCCCAGCCGCACCCAGCGCGCCCGTGGGCAGGCCCGCTCTGGACAGGCCTGCGCAGACGCTGGCAGGCGGGCGCGCAATTGGCCGGTCGCCTGCGCGGGCGCTACCTGCTGTGGAGCGTGCTGGTGTTGCTGGTGGCTGCCTTGCTTGGTCTGCTGGTCTGGCTCACCGCGCGCTATGAAGACGAGGCCGTCCAAAACCGCCTGGAGTTTGAGACCAGCGCCATCGTGGCCGATCTGCGTGGCGCGCTGGCGCGCAACCTGCTGCGCCTGCAAGCCCTGCCCCAACAGCAGCCCGGGCCCTGGAGCGAGCAGGCCGGCGCGCTGCTGCTGCAGCAGCGCGAGCTGATGCGGCTGGAATGGCGCGACGATCAGATGGCCCTGCAACTGAGCCTGGACTCACCGCGGCAGCTACCGGCTTTTGTGCGCATGCCGCGCGAGCAAAACCAGGCCGACCTGAATCTGGCGTGCCGCACAGCAGCGCGCTACCAAAGCGCCGCTTATTCCAACAGCTACTTTGTGCCGCAGTCTGACGACCAGGGGCGCGAACTGATGGAGCTGTGCATCCCGCAGACCGACGCCGGGCGTATTGTTGGCTACACGGTGGCCATCTATGCCCTGGGCGATTTGCTCGCTGAGCTGGCGGGCCCGCAACTGCCGCGCGGCCACGCGCTGGCTTTTACCGAAGCCGATGGCACGCGGCTGGCCCTGCACGGCCAGCTCGGCCAAGGCGAGCGACTCTACAGCGTGCAGCAGCTGCTGGATCTGCCCGGCAACACCCTGGTGGTGCGCATGCAGGCCCGGCAAGGCCGAGCCGGGCTGTTTCCCAAACCACTGAGCGCCCTGGTCAGCGCCATGGCCTTGGCGCTGGCGCTGGTGTTGGCCTTGTTGGTGCGCGATGTGCGCCGGCGCCAGCGGGTCGAACAGGACCTGGGCGAGGCCCTGGCCTTTCGCAAGGCCATGGAGGACTCGCTAAGCACCGGCCTGCGGGCCCGCGACTTGCAGGGGCGCATCACCTACGTCAACCCGGCGTTTTGCAAGATGGTCGGCTTTGAGGCGGCCCAGCTGCGAGCGCACGAGCAGCAGGTGCCCTACTGGCCCCCCGAGTTGGCGCCGACCTACCTGGCGCGCCAGCAGGACCGGCACAACGATCTGGCGGTGCTGCGCGGCGGGCACGAATCGGTCTTCATGCGCAGCGACGGCACGCGCTTTCCGGTGCTCATCATGGAGGCGCCCCTGATCAACGCGCAGGGGCGTCACACCGGCTGGATGAGCGCGGTGCTCGACCTGAGCGAGCAAAAGCGCAGCGAGGAGCTGTCGCGGGCCAGCCAGGACAGGCTACAGGCCAGCGCCCGCCTGGCCATGGTCGGGGAGATGGCTTCCCTGCTCAGCCACGAGCTCAATCAACCGCTGGCGGCCATTGCCGGCTATGCCAGCGGCTCGCTCAACATCTTGCAAGACGCACAGCAAAGGCCGCCAGCGGACGCCGCCGAGGCGACGCACCTGGCGCGCGAGCTCACCGGCGCCGTACAGCGCATCGCCGCCCAGGCCGAGCGCGCCGGCAAGGTCGTGCGCAGCGTGCACAACTTCGTGCGCCGCCGGGAGCACCGGCGCGAGGCGGTCGCACCGCAGGACTTGCTGGAGGCCATCATGCCGCTCATTGCGCTGCAGGCACGCAAACTCGGTGTGCGGATCGAATCGAACGTGGCACCACAGTGCCCGCCCGTGCTGTGCGACCGCACCATGGTCGAGCAGGTGCTGCTCAATCTGGCTCGCAACGGCATGCAGGCCATGCAGCACAGCCCTCTGGGCAAGCTGGCTCTGCAGGTGCGCCTGAGCGAGTCTGCAACCGGCGCTGCCACCGACACAGGGGCCTGGGTCGAGTTTGTCGTCAGCGACGTTGGTCACGGCATCACCGAGGCGGTGGCCGCGCAACTCTTCACCCCGTTTTTTACGACCAAGGACGAGGGCATGGGCCTGGGCTTGAGCCTGTGCCGAACGGTGGTCGAGCAACACGGTGGCACGCTGCGCTTTGAGCCTCAGCAGCCCCAAGGCACCGCGTTTTCTTTCACTTTGCCTGCCGCGCGAACCGACGCTGGAACACCTTGATGAGCCCCCACCCCAACGCCACGGTGTATGTGATTGACGACGACGCCAGCGTGCGCGACGCGCTGGCCTGGCTGCTGCGCTCGCGCCGGCTGCTCAGCGAAACCTTCGACTCGGCCGAGTCTTTTGAGGCGCACATCACGCGCGAGGGCTTCGCGCTGAGCGAGCCGGCCTGCGCGCTGCTCGACGTGCGCATGGGCGAGCTCAGCGGCCTGGCCCTGTTCGAGCGCCTGATCGAGCGCCAGCTGCCCACGCTCATGCCGGTGATTTTTCTCACCGGCCATGCCGACGTGGCCACGGCGGTTAAAGCCGTCAAGCGCGGGGCCTTCGACTTTTGCGAGAAGCCTTTTTCGGACAACGCGCTGATCGATCGGGTCGAGCAGGCCATTGCCGCATCGGCCGACGCGCTGGCCGCCCACCGCCGCCGCTGCGATTTGGGCGAGCGGATCGCCGGCCTGACCGAGCGTGAGCAAGAGGTCATGCGCTGTGTGGTCGACGGGCTGGCCAACAAGCAGATGGCCGACACGCTGGGCATCAGCGTGCGCACGGTGGAGGTGCACCGCGCCCGCATCTTTGAAAAAATGGGGGTCAGATCTGCTGTGGAGCTGGCCAACTTGCTGCATGACACGGCACGGCCATGAAAGCCATGAAGGCAACAGTGGCAATAAGGCGAAGGCGCTCTACCGCCGGCCGCCTTCGTCGGGCGGCTGCTGATCGGGGCGCTCGCCCTTGGGACGGCCCGAAAACATGGTCCACCAGACGATGAACACCAGCAAGGCCAGGGCCAGCAAAGCTTCGAGCAACAACAAGGTCATGAGGGGCCATCCACGCCACCGCGGGCGCCTGTCGATTATCCCTTCCTGCCTGATCCTGACGGCCTGTCTGGTTTCTTGCAGCGCCCCGCAAAAAGCCCCGCGCCAGGCCCCACCCGCGCTGCCGGCCGGCACGCAGGGGCCGTCCTTTGCCCCATCGCAACATCTGCCCACACCGGGGGTTGCCAGCGGCGGCGCGGATGCACCGGGCTGCGCGACAGGCCGCGTCCGCACGGGCACCAGTTGCTGGGTGCCGGCCCAATGGTCCGAGCTGCCGGGCTGGGGCCAGGACCCGCTGCCCCAGGCTTGGCCGGCGCTGCTGCGCAGCTGCCAACGGCCCAGCCCGGCCTTCGCGCCGCTGTGCCCACAAATGCGCGAGCTGGCCCTGGCCAGCGCGCAGCAGCAAAGCCAGTGGCTGATGGACAAGCTCAGGCCCTATCGCGTGCTCGATCTTGAGGGCAAGGCACAGGGCTTGCTGACCGGCTATTTCGAGCCGGTCTTGCCCGCGCGGCGCCTGCCCGCTGCCGACCACCCGGTGCCGCTGTACCGCCCGCCGGCGGGTCTGGCCGAGCGCACCCCCTGGTTCAGCCGCCGCGAGATCGACACCCTGCCGCAGGCGATGCAGGCGCTGCGCGGGCGTGAAATCGCCTGGCTCAGTGACCCGATCGATGCCTTGCTGCTGCACATCCAGGGCTCGGGGCGGCTGGAGCTGACCGAGGCCGACGGCCGCTTGCGCCAGGTGCGGGTGGCCTTTGCCGGCACCAACGGGCAGCCTTACCGCAGCGTCAACCAGTGGCTGCTCGAACAAGGCGTGCAGCGCATCGCCCCTTGGCCGCAGGCGACCAAAGCCTGGGCCGCGCAAAATCCGCAGCGCGTGCCCGAGCTGCTGTGGAGCAATCCGCGCTACGTGTTCTTTCGGGAAGAGCCGATCGGCGATCCGGCCGAGGGCCCGCGTGGCGCGCTGGGCGTGCCGCTGAGCGCCGGCCGCTCGATCGCGGTCGACCCCAGCAGCATCGCCCACGGCACGCCGGTCTGGCTCGTCTCCCAAGGTCCAGCCGTGCAGCTGGCTCGGCTGGTGGCGGCGCAAGACAGCGGCGCGGCCATCGTTGGGGCGTTGCGGGTCGACTATTTCACCGGCACGGGCACGCAGGCCGGCGAGCTGGCCAGCCGCATCCGCCAGCCGCTGCAGGCCTGGGTGCTGTGGCCGCGCTAGGCGCTTGAGCGCGCCCGCCGCGCTCGAGCGGGTGCGCCACCGGCGGCGCTGGCGGGCGGGGACCATGCCCTTGCGCGCTCGTGGGATTGCAAGCGCCCGATCGGCTGCGGCGCATGGGCCGCCGCATACAATCGCCGTTTTGCGCCAAGCCCGCCCTGCTTAGGGACAGTCTGCACAGCCCCGTCATCGCGAGGAGCGCAGCGACGTGGCGATCCACAAAACCGCTGATGGATCAACGTTTTTTGGATTGCCACGCTTCGCTCGCAATGACAAAACGCACTTGTGCAGACCATCCTTAGGCCTCGGCGCGCGAGAGCCTGCCGTGCGGGCAGGGCCAGCGTCAACCCCTTTTGGAGTTCAAGCCGTGTTCATTTCCTCCGCTTATGCCCAGACCGCCCCAGCCGCCGCCGGTGGCGGCGACATGATGTCCTCGATGGCCAGCATGCTGCCGCTGCTGCTGATGTTCGTCGTGCTGTATTTCGTCATGATCCGGCCCCAGATGAAGAAGCAAAAGGAACACCGGGCCATGATCGAGGCGCTGGCCAAGGGCGACGAGGTGGTGACCGCCGGCGGCCTGGTGGGCCGCGTGAGCAAGATCAGCGACGCTTTCATCGGCATCGAATTGGCCGAGGGCGTAGAAGTGCAGATGCAGCGCGCCTCGGTGGTGCAGGTGCTGCCCAAGGGCAGCATGAAGTGATGCGGCTGCGGACTGGGCGCCCGCCCGGCCCGCGAGCTCAACTGCCGGTTGAGCTACCGATTTGCCCACGGCCTGGGCCCAGCGCCCGCCAGGCCCCCTCACGGAATCGCCCATGAACCGCTACCCGATCTGGAAATACCTGGTCATCGCCATCACCCTGGTGATTGCTGCGCTCTACACCTTGCCCAATTTCTTTGGCGAGGCGCCAGCGGTGCAGGTTTCGAGCCTCAAGACCATGGTCAAGATCGACGAGAGCACCGTCGCCCGGGTCCAAGAGGCGCTCAAAGCGGCCGATGTGCAGGCACAGGAGGTGGTGCTCGACGGCAGTTCAGTGCGCGTGCGCCTGGACAGCCCAGACACCCAGCTCAGGGCCAAGGACGCCATCCAAAAGGCGCTGGTCAATGCCGCCGACCCGAGCTACATCGTCGCCCTCAACTTGGTCTCGCGCTCGCCGGCCTGGCTGCGCAGCGTGCATGCCATGCCGATGTACCTCGGCCTGGACCTGCGCGGCGGTGTGCACTTCATGCTGCAGGTGGACATGCAGGCGGCGCTGACCAAGCGCATCGACTCGCTGGCCGGCGACCTGCGGCTGAACCTGCGCGAGAAAAGCCTGCGCTATGAAGACCTGATGCGCGAGGGACAGGGCCTGCAGATGCGCCTGCCCGATGCCGCCACGGTCGAGGCGGTGCGCAAGCTCATCGATGAGCAATTTGCCGATCTGCAGGTGCGCACCGAGCCCGACGGCACCAAGACCCGGCTGCTGGCCAGCATCAAGCCCGAAGCCGTGCGCCGCGTGCAGGAGCAGGCCCTCAAGCAAAACATCACCACCTTGCACAACCGCATCAACGAGCTGGGCGTCTCCGAGCCGGTGATCCAGCAGCAAGGGCTCGACCGCATCGTGGTGCAACTGCCCGGCGTGCAGGACACAGCCAAGGCCAAGGACATTCTGGGCCGCACCGCCACGCTGGAGATGCGCTTGGTCGACGAGAGCGCCGAGGCGCGCGCGGCCGAGCTCGGCGGCGGCCTGGTGCCCTTCATGAGCGAAAGGTTTCTGGAGCGCGACGGCCGCCCCATCATCCTGAAAAAACAGGTGGTGCTCACTGGCGACAGCCTGACCGATGCGCAGCCGGGCTTTGACTCACAAACCCAGCAACCCAAGGTCGACCTGACGGTCGATGCCAAAGGCGGGCGCATCATGCGCGACGTCAGCCGCGAAAACCTTAAAAAGCGCATGGCCATCGTGCTGTTTGAAAAGGGCAAGGGCGAGGTGCTGACCGCACCGGTGATCCAGGGCGAGCTGGGCAACCGCTTCCA
>JBILGP010000052.1:0-7719 GCA_044350985.1 Polaromonas sp.
CCATGGTGCAGCCAGAGTAGGCCGACACATACTGCATGGCGGCCGACTCGGAAGCCGATGCGGCGACGACGATGGTGTAGTCCATGGCACCAGCTTGCTCAAGCGCGCGCACCACGTTCTTGATCGACGAGGCCTTCTGTCCGATGGCCACGTAGACGCAGGTCATGTTCTGACCTTTTTGGTTGATGATCGCGTCGATCGCCACGGCGGTTTTGCCGGTCTGGCGGTCGCCAATGATCAGCTCGCGCTGGCCGCGGCCGATCGGCACCATGGAGTCAATGGACTTCAGGCCGGTCTGCATCGGCTGGTCCACCGATTTACGGGCGATCACGCCCGGCGCGACCTTCTCGATCACGTCGGTCATCTTGGCGTTGATCGGACCCTTGCCGTCAATGGGCTGGCCCAGGGCGTTGACCACGCGGCCGATGAGTTCAGGGCCGACCGGCACTTCCAAGATGCGACCCGTGCACTTGACGGTGTCGCCTTCAGCGATGTGCTCGTATTCACCCAAAATCACCGAGCCGACCGAATCGCGCTCAAGGTTGAGCGCCAGACCGAAGGTGGGCACACCTTCTTTGGTGGCCGGGAACTCGAGCATCTCGCCCTGCATCACATCTGACAGGCCGTGGATGCGCACGATACCGTCGGCCACCGACACGACCGTGCCCTGGTTGCGGATATCGGCACTGGCAGCCAGGCCCTCGATGCGGCTTTTGATCAGCTCAGAGATTTCTGCGGGATTGAGTTGCATGACTCTTTCCTTCTTTCAAGTTGGTTGGTGACCCTCGCCTCAGGTCAGGCGATCAGCGCCACTTTCATTTGTTCCAAACGGGCTTTGACCGAAGTGTCGAGCACCTCGTCACCCACCACGACGCGTATGCCGCCGATCAGTTCGGGCTCAAGCTCGACAGACAAGTCGAGCTTGCGTCCAAATCGCTTCTCCAGCGTCACGGCCAGATCGGCCAAAGCCTGTCCCTCGATCGGAAACGGGCTGTGGACCACCGCATCAGAGCTGCCGGTCTGGGCGTTGACCAAGACCCGAAACTGGCGAGCCACCTCAGGCAGTGCCGACAGGCGTCCGTTGTCAACGACGGTGCGCAAGAAATTGCGCGCCTTGTCCGACAGGCTTGCCTTGCACACACCGGCGATCACGCCGTAGGTTTGTTCGGCCGTGACCTTGGGATCGTCAGCGAGTTGCTGCAACTGCGGATCGGCCGCGATGGCAGCGAGCTCTTCGAGCCAGGCCAGGCTGCCCTTGAGGTCGCCCGCGCTGCTCTTGAACAATGCCTCGGCATAAGGCCGAGCGATGGTGGCAAGTTCAGCCATGGCTCAGAGCTCGGCTTTCAGGCGAGAGAGCAAGTCAGCGTGGACGCTGGCATTGACCTCGCGGCGCAGGATCTGCTCAGCGCCCTTGACCGCCAAACCGGCGACCTCTTCGCGCAAGCTCTGGCGGGCCTTGACCGTCTGCTGCTCCGCTTCGGCGCGAGCCGCAGCAATGATCTTGGCGGCCTCTTCCGACGCTTTGGACTTGGCCTCTTCGATCATGGCCTGTGCCCGGCGCTCAGCCTCGGCCAGGCGCACGGCGGCCTCGTTGCGGGACTTGGACAGCTCCTGCTCAACGCGCTGGTTGGCAGCCGACAAATCGGCCTTGGCCTTGTCAGCGGCAGCCAAGCCATCGGCGATCTTGCGGGCACGCTCGTCGAGCGCCGCGGTGATCGGCGGCCAGACGAATTTCATCGTGAACCACACCAGAATCAAGAAGACGATGATCTGGATGATGAGGGTACCGGTAATGCTCACTTGGATTCCTTTCCCCGACGCCCATGGCCTTTAAGGCATGGCAATCCGGGTCTGTGCACGAGGGCCGGCAAAATTACTTCGGCAGGTTGGCGATTTGGCCAAGGAAGGGGTTGGCCGTGGCAAACCACAGGGCGATACCGGTGCCGATAATGAAGGCCGCGTCGATCAGACCGGCCAGCAGGAACATCTTGGTCTGCAGTTCACCCATGAGTTCGGGCTGGCGGGCAGCCGACTCCAGGTATTTGCTGCCCATGATGCCAATGCCGATACAGGCACCGACAGCGCCCAGGCCAATGATCAGGCCGGAGGCCAAGGCAACAAAGCTGATAACTTCCATGATGTAACTCCTAAAGAGACAGGTTGAGAGAAAAACGAAACCGAAAAATCAAGGGGTGCTGAAAGCCCGGTCAGTGGGCGTCATGCGCCTGGCCGATGTAAACCAGGGTCAGCATCATGAACACGAAAGCCTGCAAGGTGATGATCAGGATGTGAAAGATCGCCCAAGCCGAGCCGGCGATGATGTGGCCGATGGCCAAGCCGATACCGGTGGCCGAAAGCGACCAGGCCCCGCCCATCAACGCGATCAGCATGAAAATCAGCTCGCCTGCATACATGTTGCCGAACAGTCGCATGCCGTGGGACACGGTCTTGGCGACAAACTCGATGACCTGCATGAGGAAATTGAAGGGCCACAGCAACGGGTGCGAACCGAAAGGCGCAGTGAACAATTCGTGGATCCAGCCACCCAAGCCCTTGATTTTGACGTTGTAGTACAGGCAGATCATCAACACCGCCACCGACAAGCCCATGGTGACCGACAGGTCGGCCGAGGGCACCACCCGCATGTAGTCCGGCACGCCCAAGGCCGGTGCCACGCCGTGCCAGATCGCCGGGATCAGGTCCACCGGCAGCAGATCCATGGCATTCATCAGGAAGATCCAGACAAAAATGGTCAGGGCCAGCGGCGAGACAAATTTACGGCTTTCGGCGCTGTGCACGATGCCCTTGGCCTGGCTGTCAACCATCTCGACCAGGATTTCAACTGCAGCCTGAAAGCGTCCAGGCACTCCGGCCGTGGCTTTGCGGGCTGCTTTCCAGAGGAAAAAGCAAGCGACGATGCCTAGCAAGGTGGCCCAAAACAGGGAGTCGAGGTTGAACACCGAGAAGTCGAGCACGCTCTCGGGCTTCTTGTTCTGGAGATGGCCCAGGTGGTGAATGATGTATTCACCTGCGGTCGGTCCGTTTTCTGCTGCCATCGTCTTACCTGTTCTTCCAAGTTCCTCAAGTCGCCCGTCGCTGGCGTGTCTTGAACCACACCACCGGCCAGACCACCTTCATGGTCACCACCAAGCCCACCAGCAAGGCGGGCCAACTCAAACCTTCCACCAACCTCGGCGCGGCCACCAAAATGGCGATCGTCAAACCGATCTTAACGAACTCCCACACAAAGAAGCCCATCACGGCCGTCCCCGGATTAATCGAGGACAGACGCCCGGTCAGACCGCGCGCAAACACCAACCCCGGCACAACCACCGCCGCCGCACCATAGAGCAGCGACCAAGCCAGCGACCAGCGCCCGGACCACACGCCCAAGGCCAAAGCCATCCCCACGCCAACCAGCGCCTGCCACAGCAGCACCTGCCAGACTGACACCGAGGGCCGCTGCAAACCCAGTTGCTGCACCTCCTCGCGCGTCAGCGCCTTGACCGACTCGGGCCCCGACTCCTCTTGCCAGACCCGCCAAGCAGGCGCTTGTGGCGCAGGCCCGGTCGATTCACCGCTAGGCTTTTGCGCGCCGGTGCTGGAGGACGAAGAGTTGTTCAAAATGCCCGCTGCTGCAACCTGGCCCTGTTACCAACACGCCGCCTGAACCCTCAGGTCGACCGCTTGGAACAGCAAGGTTACGCAAAAGTTACCGCGCCGTTTCAGACCAGCGTCTGTTTTTATGAAAGCGCCGCATTATAGGTAAAAACACCAAGGCTCTGTCAAACGGTTTTGCACCGGCATCGCCATGCGCCCGGCGCAAGGCTAAACTGCCCGCTTGCTCACACTGCGTGTTTAGCCGGCCATGCCCACCGCGCCCACCTCTGACTCGCTGATCACCTACCCCTGTGCCTTTCCCATCAAAGTCATGGGGGCTCAAGTCGATGGCTTTGTGCCGGCCCTGACCCAGGTGGCAAGCGCCTTCGATCCAAAGTTCGACGCGAGCACCATCGAGTTGCGCCAGAGCCGCGGCGGGCGCTACCTGGGCGTGACTCTGACCATCACGGCCACCAGTCGCGAGCAACTCGACGAACTCTATCGCACCTTATCGACCCATCCCATGGTCAAGGTGGTGCTCTGAAGCCCGAGATGAGCGGGCCATGCTGATCGAGCGGCTCGGCCGGGTGGACTACCTGCCCACCTTCGAGGCCATGCAGGCCTACACCGAGACGCGCGAGAGCCATAGCGACGACCGGCTCTGGCTGTGCGAACACCCGCCCGTCTTCACCCAGGGGCTGGCGGGGCAGGCGCACCATGTGCTCGAGGCAGGCGAGATCCCAGTGGTGCAAACCAACCGCGGCGGTCAGGTGACCTACCACGGACCCGGCCAGGTCGTGGCCTACCCTCTGTTGGACTTGCGGCGCGCCGGCTACTACGTCAAGGAATACGTCTACCGCATCGAAGAGGCGGTGATCCGCACCCTGTCCCACCTGGGCGTGACCGGTCACCGGGTGGCCGGATCACCGGGCATCTATGTGCGGCTCGATGCACCGGCCTCGCACGCCGCACTCACCGGGCCCCGACCGGCTGACGAGCCCTTTCGAGGCCTGGGCAAAATCGCGGCGCTGGGCATCAAGGTCAGCCGCCACTGCACGTACCACGGACTGGCGCTCAACGTGGCGATGGATCTGCAGCCCTATTCACGCATCAACCCTTGTGGCTACGCCGGCCTGCAAAGCATCGACCTTTCTACAATCGGGGTTGATATCGCCTGGGATGAGGCGGCTCACTTGCTGGGCAGCAAACTCAGTGCCAGCCTCGCCCCCTAAATCTTGAAACACGCCATGAGCAAGCCCACCGTGCGCGAGGCCCAGAGCCTCGAAAACTACGATCCGCTGGCCAAGCAAAAGGCTGCCGCCAAGCTCTCGCGCATCCCGGTCAAGGTCGAGGCGGCAGAGGTGCTGAAAAAGCCCGACTGGATTCGCGTCAAGGCCGCCAGCGCCGGAACCCGCTTCTACGAGATCAAGGACATCCTGCGCAAGAACAAGCTGGTGACGGTCTGCGAAGAGGCCAGCTGCCCCAATATCGGCGAATGCTTTGGCAAGGGCACGGCCACCTTCATGATCATGGGCGACAAGTGCACCCGGCGCTGCCCGTTTTGCGACGTGGGCCACGGCCGGCCCGACCCGCTCGATGCGAGCGAGCCCGACAACTTGGCCAAAACCATCGCTGCACTCAAGCTCAACTATGTGGTGATCACCAGCGTCGACCGCGATGACCTGCGCGATGGCGGCGCTGCCCATTTCGTCGAGTGCATCCGCAAGACCCGGGAGCTTTCACCGCATACACAGATTGAGGTGCTGGTGCCCGACTTTCGCGGCCGCGACGACCGCGCGCTCGAGATCCTCAAGGCCGCAGCGCCCGACGTGATGAACCACAACCTCGAGACCGTGCCGCGCCTGTACAAGCAGGCGCGCCCCGGCTCCGACTACCACTTCTCGCTCAACCTGCTGAAAAAATTCAAGGCCCTGTTCCCGCAAGTACCCACCAAGAGCGGACTGATGGTGGGCCTGGGCGAGACCGACGAAGAAATTCTTGAAGTCATGCGAGACATGCGCGCGCACGACATCGAGATGCTGACCATCGGGCAGTACCTGGCGCCCAGCAGCAGTCATCTGCCGGTGCGCCGCTACGTACACCCCGACACCTTCAAGATGTTCGAGGAAAAAGCCTACGAGATGGGCTTTTCACACGCGGCCGTCGGCGCCATGGTGCGCTCGAGCTACCACGCCGATCAACAGGCGCATGCGGCGGCGCAGGCCAAGGTCTGAGCAAACCCCTCCTGCAAAGCAAGCGCTTCAGCGACGCGGAAAGGCCGCGATCATGTCGAGCTCTACGCGTGCGCCTGGCGTGGAGAGCTGGTTGATGCACACCGTGGTGCTGGCAGGCTTCCAGTCGCCAAAGTATTCGGACATCACCGCCACCATGCCGTCTTGATCGCGCATGTCAGTGAGGTACTTGGTCACCTTGACCACATCGGTCCAGCCCAGCCCCTCGTGCGCCAAGATGGCGCCGATGGTTTGCATGGCGCGGCGCGTCTGCTCACGGATGTCGCCGCTGTGCTGGTGCTCGTGCTCTTCATGCGGATGCTTGTGATACAGCGGCGAGGCGGTTGCCCCCGAGATGTAGAGCACATCGCCCACACCTTCGAGCCGGATGGCCGGCGCATAAGGCATGTCCTTGACCCGCTCGGGCTCGGTCTGGATCTCCTTGATGCGATCGTTGCTGGGCGAGGTGCGAAACGCGGGCCGGAAGTCGCTCATCTGGGTCTCCTAGGTTGGTAAGAATCAGCTGCCACGGCCTAGCCGGCCTGCAAGGCCGCAGCCGGGTCTTCACTGTCGACCACCCGGCGCGCCCAGGCCTGGAGCTTGCCCGCATCGGCGCGCAGCACCTGCTGCTTGACCAGCAGGATCTGCGCGGGATGCATGGAAAACGAGCGCAGACCCAGACCGAGCAACAGCCGGGTCATGGCCGGATCGCCCGCCATCTCGCCGCACACACTCACCGGCCGGCCCTGTGCGCGGCACTGGGCGATGGTGTCGGCCAGCAGGCGCAGCACCGCCGGATGCAGCGGGTCGTAGAGATGAGCCACCGCCTCGTCGGCGCGGTCGATGGCCAGGGTGTACTGAATCAGATCGTTGGTCCCGATGGACAGGAAATCGAAGTGCTGCAGGAACGGGCCCAAATGAAGCGCCGCAGCCGGCACCTCGATCATCGCGCCGAGCTTGACCACCCCATACACCTGGCCCTTGTTGTCGAGTTGGGCGCGGGCATGGTCGATGAGCGAGAGCGTCTGGCGAATTTCACGCGCGTGTGCCAGCATGGGCACGAGCAGATGGATGGGGCCATGAGCGGCAGCACGCAAGAGGGCGCGCAGTTGCGTGAGAAACATGGGCGGATCGGCCAGGCTCCAGCGTATGGCCCGCAGGCCCAGCGCCGGGTTGAGGTGGTCGTCACCGCGAGCGCCCCGATCGAGCGGCTTGTCGGCGCCGATATCGACCGTGCGGATGGTCACGGGCAGGCCGTGCATGCCCTCGACCGCAGCGCGGTAGGCGAGGTACTGCTCGTTTTCATCGGGCAAGTTCCCGCCGCGCCCCATGAATAAAAACTCGCTGCGAAACAGGCCCACACCGACCGCGCCGGCTTGCACCGCCGCTGCGGTGTCTGCAGGCATTTCGATATTGGCCAGCAACTCGATTTTCTGGCCGTCGAGCGTGAGGGCCGGCGTGTGACGCAGTCGGTTCAGGCGCTCGCGCTCGAGCTCGGCCTGGCGCTGCTTGAAACCGTATTCGGCCAAGATGATGGGCGAGGGATCGACGATGAGCACGCCGGCATCGCCATCGATGATGACCCAGTCATCCTGCTCGATCAGGGCGCTGGCGCTGCGCGCGCCGACCACCGCCGGGATGTCCATGCTGCGCGCCACGATGGCGGTGTGCGAGGTACGCCCCCCCACATCAGTGGCAAAGCCGACGAACAGGCTCTGCTTGAACTGCAGCATGTCGGCAGGCGACAGGTCGTGGGCCACCAGCACCAAGGGCACATCCATCGAGTCGCCCAGCAGCTCGCCTTGCGGCGTGCGCCGGCTGGCGCTTTGCTGCACGGGCGAGGCCGCCCCCTTGAGGCTGCGCAGCAAGCGCTCGACCACCTGCTCCA